>JAGVYF010000033.1 GCA_018303425.1 Candidatus Woesearchaeota archaeon
TGAACGATTTAGAACTGATTTTCACAATGCTTGGTGAAGCATCTACTACAAGAATTGCAAAAGATAAAGATGCTCAAGGATTTATCGAAAACAAAGAAGCGGCAAAGAAAGGCGGAATAGTTGGGGGTGTAGCTAGAAAAGAACTTGAACAGCAAAGTGTTAGAAAAGTATCTACTCCAGAGAATTATCTTACTGAACCTGAAAAAAAGAAAAAACTCCCGCGTCAGAAATAAAAAACTCACATCTCTACAAAAAGTTATACTTTTTTGACATTATTCACAATCATAAGTTTCATTATTAATATAAACAACATTATTTTCTTTCCTTAAACAATTCATTTCACCAAGCTTAATCCCGTAAGGATTATCAATCACAACGTTGCGTGAAATTTTACGAATCACCGTATTATCTTGGAGAGTATATTTAACAATTATTTCAGGTATTAATACATCGCTTCCACCGCAATCAACATGATTATTTCTAGTATTATCTAAAACATCTTTGTAACTTGCATAGAAAGCGCAAATTTTAACTTCATATTCTTTATTAATTAAAGTAGCAGGCAGTTCAAAGACTCGCCTAAACCCGTTTTCAGTAAATGCAGTATTATCAATTTCTGTAAGTATTACCTGGCTGATTTCTTCCAATAAGACCATATCGGAATTTTTAGCAAAATCAAGTGTCCTTTCTTGAATTGCGCCCATATAAATCAGGAATACAAATAACATAAAAGCAACTAAAATAGTAAATTCAGTAGAAACTTGGGCCTTTCTCATCTTAAATAATGTCAAGTTCAACATATTCCTGCGTAATAATAACTATTTTTTTTGCTCCGCCCGAATATTGTGCAGGTTCAAAACTTACGGGGTACCCGGTTTTTCCTTTAATTTTAAGTGGTGCCTGAGTTGAAAATACAATTTCATTTGATCCTTGAGTGAATGTAATCTCGCAATATTTTGGAGGGTTATAATCAGTTTTGCAATTAATGCCTAAATTGTCTATACCTGACGGCATACTAATATCCAAAGTTATCTTTGACCCTTTTCCTAAAAAATAAGAATTTTCAGCGTTATTAACAATCGCATTACCTATATCAGTAAACCTTGCAGTTCCTATCTGTTCAAGAGATGATTGAGAATAAGAATAATACAAAAAAATTCCAGGAACAAGCAGTAAAAATAATACACCAATCACTAGCACATATTCCATTGCAAATTGCGCTTTTTTATTTGAAATGTTATAACTGGAGATAACCATTTATAAAAATTAAGCTTAATTAATATATAAATGTTGGTGAAATATGTAAGTGCATAGCACTGCCAATCCGTGAAATTGTCTATTATATTATTTATGTAAGATACTATCTATGTAGGCTTAACTTACATTTATTATTTGATAGATAACATAACGGGCAAAAACTATGCACAGACTAAAATATAAATGTTGGTCAAATCAGAACTTCACACAAAAATCAATATAATAATAATTCATTTTTAAAATAAATAAGAATAATAAAAAAATAAGAAAATAAAAAGCTAAATTTAGCTTTCAATAGTAGTTATAACATCCCCTGATGCAGTATGTGTAAAAGCACCTGCAGTACCTTTATAATACACAAGTTTAGGAACTAATTTTACTTTTGTGCCTACTGTGCCCAGATTACAGCTGGTGGATGTTGAAACTGTGCCGCTTGCGCTATTTTGTATTACAACTGGTGGTATTAAATTTGCAGTACTAGAACCACATATTACTGATCCAGTTGCTGGATCTTCAACCCATGCTTTTGTTATTGTAATTTTATCACCTAAAGCATTCTTTATTAATAAAGTAGCACTAGCACTTTTAAACTGATGTTGGTTACATTCTAAACCTACCTGGAAAAAACATTTTTCCGGCAACACATTTGTTGGATTTAAAACTCCAAAATATGCTAAAGCTCCTATAACCACAAGAACTACTAAAATCGCCCAACCATAAGTCATTAAAAATTCCATAGCTGCTTGCGCTTTTTTATTATTCATTAATTATCACCTTTTTTATTGTTAATCTGATATTTAATTAATTTTAAGGGGGAATTTATATATAAAGCTTTCGCATGAAAACATCGCCTAATAATTTACAATGAACCTACAAATGAAGAGAATACCCAACCAAACAAAACCATTAATATGCTGTATATAATATAAGCCCCAAAAACATACATAGGGATATACTTTATCCCGCCACGAATGTCTCCTTTATTTATAATAGAAACTATCATCGCCGCAAAAAACGCAATTGTCATTAAAGCTAAACGTGAAAAAGTAATAAAATCCGGCAAAGCAATTGCAATGCTGATTTTTCCCATTACAGAAGACAGCGTAGCAGTTGATAATATATTTTTTGAAAAAGTGTCAATCATTGAAAGCAGATAATATGATAACGAGAAAAGTGATGGGGCAATGCCTAAAACAATGGCAGTAATAAATATGGTATAACTAATAGTATTTGCAATCATTCTTTCCTTTAAAGCAGTAGTCTTTTTAATGTCATCAATCACTTTATCAATCACATACGAAATTTCTCCCCCTCCACGCATACTTTCAGTTATCAATGAAAAAGCCCGTCTTAATGTAATAGAGTCATACTTATTTACAAAATCTTCAAGCGCGCTTACAATATCGTCACCGGTCATAACGCGTTTTGCCGCAATCTTGATCTCATTTGAAAGCACCCCGAATTCAGGCTTAATCGCTCTCCATAACGCCTTATCCAGCGTCATGCCCGTTTTTAAGTTGTCATTAAAAATGGATAAAAAATCAGCAAGCACGTCTTCCATTTCTTTGGTTCTTTGAAATATTTGAACATCAATATACACATAAACAATACCCATCATAACTAATGCTAAAATAAGTTCAGTAACAAAAATAAAAATGAATGTATATGCTAATGTTTTTAATAAGCCCAACCCAACAAAATATATTGGCCAAAGATATGCAAATAATAATCCGGTAATAATCACACTTATGTAAAACATTACTCCGAATATTGTATAGGGAATTTTATAGATACCAGCCTTTTCAAGATAACGCCTAAAAATGGGCCTAACAAAATCAGGAATAAACGCTTTACCAAAATCCTCTGCAAGGATAAAATAATCCCCCCATTTTTTTGTATTTTTCATTATTTCTTTCTATTTTCCATTATAATAATACTGCCGGCCTGATTGATTTATATAATGATATAAACATAAACTGCACAAATGCTATAATAAATATAATGAAATATAACACGTTTAACGGGATTATTATCCCGACAAAACTTGATATAATAGACAGCATTGTAATTCCAAGCGATGGCACAATAATCGCAAGCACCATATAAAAAAGAGTGATAGAATTTATTTTTCTTCCATACTTTTCAATTTCTGTGAAATATTCTTCATTAATTCCGTCTAAAATAACACTTAAACTTTTGGTCATGTCTGAACCAGTTTTGATAGAGTTAGAAATTTCCCATAATATTTTTCTAAGATTTCGGCAAGGATTATTTTTAATGGATTTATCAATTGCGTCTTCAATCTTTGCGCCGAAATGTATGTCCTGCACTATCTCGTTAAATACTTCCCCTGTTGCGCCATAACTTTTGGCAACACCGATTAACGAACCAAATAAAGGTTCACCGGATTGCACTTTAACAAGTAAATACCTGCCGGCAAATAATACGTTCTTATTAATCTCTTTTTCTCTTTGAGAGATATAAACAAAGGGTATATTAATTAAAAAAAAAAACACTAAAACAAAAATCACCGGCCCTAATAAAAATAGTAATAATAATGAGACACCATAAGACTTGAACAGCATCAGCAATAATAAAATTACGGCACCCATAATCATTATTGAAGTGAATAGACTTTCAGCCACATACCTTTCAGCTGTTTTTTTCATCCGCGCCATTAACAATTGCTGCTGTAAATTTGGAAGATAACTTACTATGACTGGCGCTATTTGTTTCATCATTTTGTTAGCACTCCATTATTTCTGTTTGCTTTTCTTACTGACTACTTTTTTTTGCAGTTTTGTATTATCCTTATCATTCTGCAATTCATTATTATCTTTATCAGAAGCTTTTTTTACATGTAATTCATTGTACGATTTTTTTTGTTTGGCTTCTTTTACACTATTTAAATAATATTTAGCTAGAATTAAACCAATCTGATTAATATCATTAATGTTCCTATTGACTAAATCTTTTAATATGCTTATTTTTTCTTTTAAATCATCATCGATATCCTTTTCACTCATTCCTGTGTAAAGGTTAAGAGTTTCGTATAAAGTTTTAGACTTATTTTTAGGGAACATCATATCTTTTTGAGCATCATACTGCATAATCACATTGGGATCTCCATCAGGCATAATCTCTGCAATTTGCAGAGTTCTTCTTTTGCCAGTACGCCTGTTCCTGTTTTGCACAAGTATTAAGTTTAAAGCAGGCAGCATTAATTTTGGAACATCAATCGGAGGATTTGTTAGCCTTGTCACTGTTTCACGCGCATTATTAGCGTGGATTGTGCCGTACACCGAATGGCCTGTATGCATTGCTTCAAACAATACTTCAGCTTCTTTTTGTCTTCTAATCTCTCCCACTAATATCCTGTCCGGTCTCATCCTTAAAGAATTAACTACTAGGTCCAGCATAGAAACTTCACCTTTTCCCTCCGGATTAGGTTGCCTGGTTTCCATTGGCACCCAATGTAAAGTTGTTGGCAATTTTAACTCTCTAGTATCCTCAATGGAAATAATTCTCTGATTGGGCGGTAAAAAATTACATAACACATTAAGCATAGATGTTTTACCTGAACCAGTTCCGCCAGCAATCAATACTGACATTTCGTTTTGTATCGCTAACCAAATTAAAGCTGCTGCTTCATAGGATATAGTATTTGCCTTTAAAAAATCAGTAATTGTCCATGGCCTGGCTGCAAATTTTCTGATGGTAATTGTATTGCCAAAATTCGAGATAGGGTTAAGTGTCGCATTAACCCTGTCACCCGTTAATAGATGCGCGTCCATTAATGGCGAGAGGATTGTAATTTGTTTGCCCACGTCTTTCCCTATCATAGTAGAATAATGCCTTATCTGTTCTTCAGATTCAAGCCGAACATTAGTTTTCAGCCATCCGTGAATCTTGTGATAAACCCATATTGGTTCTTTTGCGCTATTCACAACTACTTCTTCCAAATTAACATCTTTCAATAAAATTTCTAAATGACCCAACCCCAAATCTTGCTGAATCAGGTAAGTAGTTAGTAATTTTAAATTTTCATTATTAATGTTAGGAAAAAGTTTTTTAAGGAGCAATTCCATTTCTTCTTTAAATTTTTCTTTAACTTTTTGCATACCTTCAAAACCGCTAATTTCAATAGTTCCAACATTAACCTCAGAAACAAATTTTTGTCTTATTTTTTCAAGTATGACGCTTGTAGCTTTGCTAATATTTAAAATAGAAATTTCATAACTCGGCACAAAATCCTCTTCGCCTTGACTTATATTTACATCAACTAAAATACCATCTGCATCGATTTGATAAGAATCAATTTCTTTCAATATATTCACCTTTCATTTAAAGATTGTTTAGCCTTTTGCTTTATAACAAAAGCTTCTTCATTATCTGGCTCAATATTTAATGCTTCTTCAGCATCAGCCATTGCACCGCTATAATCAAATTCTTCAAGCTTTACTACTGCCGATGCAATTTTTTCATCAGCTTTTGAAAGCCGAATAGTGCCCTGGCCTTTTTTATCAAGGTTAATTTCTTCCATCATAGCCTTTGCAGGACCATAATTAGGATTAATCTTTGATACTTCTTTAAGATAAGCAATTGCTTTAGGATGATTTTTAATCGTAAAATAATTCATCGCTTTAATCATTAAATCATCAATACGATCCATTTTAAATTCTTCATCTGAGAGGGCAGGCAACTGCAACCTTTCAGTTGGAGCGATTTTTTTAACATTCATTTGAAAATTAAAAAGTTTGGATTTTGCATAATTAATTAAAGGCGCAGAGTTTGGAATTTGGGTTAATACATTTTCAACCATCCCGTTTGCTTCGCTCAAAATTGATTGCACATTAGAAACTTCA
The DNA here is from genome assembly GCA_018303425.1 of Candidatus Woesearchaeota archaeon. Taxonomy (NCBI): domain Archaea; kingdom Nanobdellati; phylum Candidatus Woesearchaeota; species Candidatus Woesearchaeota archaeon. Next base: position 6,123 of record JAGVYF010000033.1, read on the forward strand.
TTTGATTTACTTGCATTTTCCAGCGTTTCAATCAATAAATAAAGTTTATACATTAAATAAATATTTTTGATTTCCTCTTTAAGGCGGGTTTTTTTAGATGCAAGCGCTAATGGAAGTTGCTGGTAAATTAAATAAATGCTTTTGTAAACATCAGGCAGTAAATTAAACCTGTCAGTACTGACAATTTCATAAGCATTCACTATTAATTTTAATAATGAGAAATATTTCTCTTTTGCATAACCTTCTAACTCTCCCAAAATTACCATATCCGAATGTGATACTATCTCAAAGTAAGTTTCATATATCATATTTCGCACTTGCACTTTAGTTTTATTAAATCCCTTTGGCAGTGAGTTATAACAATCAATACTTTCTTTATAATATTGAAACCCTAAATCAAAATTAGTTTTAGCAACGCATTTTTTGCCTTTTTCAAGATAAGATTGAATTTTTTTCTTTCCATTATGAATTGCGTCTAATGCCGAATCATTTTTTGCATTTGTAATCTCTTTATATGTTTTCAATATTTCATTTTGAATAATATGTTCGTTTTTAATAAACCCCTTGGGCATTTGGCTGTACAAACTTTTAATTTCCCCGTACCTTTGGATTGCGATAACAATTTCTTTATTTTTAAGCAAATCCTGAATCTCTAAAAGTAAGCCCCTGATGGATTTAAGTTTAGATTCTGCATCAGTCAATGAATAAAGTTTTTTAACATCGACAATTTGTTGGTGTATTTCTGCCAATTTTTGTTGCAAAACAACCTTTTCAGCAAAAAAACCTTCCGGTAATGCAGAATATGCCTCTCGCGCAAGAGAATAAGCCATCGTAGCTTCATCAACATTTTCTTTTTTAAGCGCCAACCTAATAATTCCTAATTGTCGCTCAATCAAATTAGATTTGTCTTTAAGCGTGTTTTTTGCGACTTTACTTTTTAAATTGTTTAGATTTTCATAGAACTCTAATACCTTTTTAGTCAAAATTATTTTTTCTTCAAAAAATCCGGGAGGCAATTGCTTATAAATTGCTTTAATACTACTGTATATTATAATTGATTTGTCTATTTCTCCGGACCTTAAATAGGTATAAGCCTCTTTTAACAATTTTAATATTTCAGATTGCTTGTTTACCATCTCTTCTTGAACTTTATTCTCAAGTGTTACAATAATCTCATTATTAAGTTTGATTAAATCATCTTCAATCTGCCCCATTTTCTCAAGAAACATTTCAGGCACTTTATTGAATGCATCATATAATTGTTCATACGTTTTTTTTGCTTTTTCAAATTCCCCTTTAACGACTGAATCGTGCGCAAGATTCATCAAATTTGCGACATCTTTAGGTTTTGTAATGCCTCTCTCTTCATCTAAGTCATTTAGAGAAAGTAAAGATTTTGCTTTTGCCAAAAGATTTTCATGTTCAGGCTCATTTAATATTCCTTCATCTCTTAATGTTTTTTTTAATTTGGGGGGCAGTACCCCCTTAGAAACAATCTCTTGATTACCAACCCACTGAATAAAGGGAGTAGTAAATTGATAACTTAATTTAATAAAACCTACTTCTTCAAAATAATGCGCCCATTCTTCAACAACCCCTGGTGATACTCCTAATTCTTTTGCGGCATCATTGATAGAAATATTTTTTCTATTTTGCAAAAGACTCATTAAAGAATCAACGTCAGTTTCCATTATTCCTTTTTTTTCAGACATCTCTATATATCGTTAGATTATTTATATATAAAGTTATTGTTTTACTGGTGCTGTCCGAAAAGTTCATTGTCTGTATATTTAGATCTAAAAATAAACTTAATATCTGCAAGAAGTTTTTTGCTAATCCAATTAAAAGCGAGCATACTAATTAATAATGGAACAACTCTAAAAAGCACCATTTTATGTGACGTCATATGAATAATAACATGCAGAAGCGTATAAAGAATCAATTACTCGCGACAATCAACACACTTGTGAAAAATGAGATTATATATTGAATTTAAAAAAAACATATTTAGTAAATATTCATTTTAGTAATGTCCCGCATAAAACAACTATAATCATAACTTACTTTTTACAGCTTTATCAGAAATAATTGCGCTATTTCCCGTAGGATCTTCAATAATAATTTTTAATGGTTCTTGACCCCATAATACTTTATTAAGTTTTTTTAATAAATTTTTAGCTTTTTTCTTTTTATCTTGGTCTTCTTCATTGTCACGTACGCTTTCAATCATATTCATAACTCGATTGATTACTCCTTCAATGTTAGTTATATAGCCATTTGAACTAGGTCCAGATTCAATTGTCATAATTCGAGGAATTTTTACAGTTGCTTGCGCAGATTTAACAACCCTAATTTTTAGATCTTCTTCACTATTAATTTCAATAGTAAATTTAGAAGGTTCATGAGTCTCAATTGCTTCAATATCAGATTTGTGGTATTTACATGCGCTGCAACTCATCGAAAAAATATACATCTTATTAAAATAAGGTACTTCAACTTCTTGTTCTATAAGGGTTAATGCATTTTCACTACAAATCGGACATTTTTCCCCTTTCAAAATTTCACCAGTTTCATCCATGCAAATAAAGAAAAGAAATAAGGTATAAAAACCTTGCGGAGTAATTTATAAAAAGTGAGAAAGGTTTGAACGAAGTTCATTACCTTGTAAAGGTTTGAACGAAGTCGTATTGGTCACCCTGTAGATGTTAACCGTTGGCTGTTAAGAATTCGGCTGTTTTAAGTCATTTTTGCAGAAAATTGTCCAAAATCTTGTTTCCACTCATGTTTGCTTCATCCATTCCATATTTTGAATGCTTCATCTTCGTATTTTTGAAAGTCTATTTTGGTACAGTTATTTACCTTGCAGAAATGGTTTGTGATATCCTCTTTTGTTAATCTTTCTTTTTTAAGCATATTTTCACCATCGGATGTATGTAACCATAAGCCAACGTGTTTAATCTTATGACAAAACCCACATAAGTGATGAATAGTATCTAATTTTTGTATGTGATTATCATCATCATAAATCCAGAATTCATGTGCTTCTAATCGAACATTTTCTTTTCCACAAATCCAGTATTTTCTGCCTTCTTTTATGAACAATTCACTCTTGAGTTCTTGCCATTTTTGAAGTTTATTCTGTTTTTTGTAATATTGGTAAATACTTGCATACCACACTGTTAAAGGAACAAGTTCAATAGTTAGCTTAAATTTATCAGTAGTCATTTTTATCAAAGCTTTTTGAAATTTTATATTTTGAATTGATTAGTTTTGCAGAAGATATTCTGCTTGTCCTAAATTTTCTTATTTCCTTTCGCAGATGGCAATATCCTATAGTGTATTTTGCTGAGGTATAGTATACATCGAGTTTTCTTTTTTTAAATTCTGCATTTTCCATGTTAAAATACTTAATCTCTACAGTTTTAGACTGCTTAAATGCTTTCTTGAGTGTAGTATAGACTTTTGAGTCAATATTGTTATTGTATGGATGATATTTTTTTCTTAGAAATTCTTTATCAATTTCATCTTTAGCTTCTTTGGGCAGACTGTGGTTAATCTTTTTTAGAATTGACTTAATTTGTTTTTTATCTATTGACGTCTCATATTCATCATCATAGCTGTTATAATCCTCTTCATCATTATTAGGTGTGTCTTCTTCGTATTTTTTTACGAGTTTATAGATTATCTGTAATTCAGAAGGAATCAGATGGAGTGATTCTGATTCATTTTTTGTCATCCTTTAACCTTCTCTTTTTTTGCGACTCGGATTCTTGAAGATAGTTGTCGGATGTTGCTATCTTCTCTCCACTTCTTTGCTCAAGTTCTTTTCTTGCTATGCCTGCAACAGTGCCGCCTTCAGCTGCAGCATCTTTATTTTCTATGAATCCTTTGGCATTCTTGTTTCTTGCAATTCTCGTAGTTGAAGCCTCACCAAGCATTGTGAATATAAGTTCTAAATCATGCATATGGTCTCTAAGGTTTTCATTTTTTAATCCTTTCAATTTCTTGTACTCAGTTGGAGTCATTCCAAATGTTGCTTTCGAAATTTCGGCTGTAAGAATGGCAAATTCTCTGTCTGCTATAACTCCTCTTTTCTTCCATTCATCAGTCAACTCATCCCTTATCGCAATGCCTCGGACTCTTTTCTCAATCCACTCTTCAGAATATCCTTTGAATTTGAAGATTTCCTTCATTCTCTTTTGAGCAAGTTCAGGATTCTCTATTTCCTTAACTCGGTCATAACCTACTTTTGCTAGCCACAGCTTAAATGGTTCAGCTTTGGGAGAAGGAATAGACTGGATAATCCTAAATGCTCCTTCAGTGTTTACGCAGTTTGTTTCCCTTTTCTTGCTATCTGGAGCAAGAAGCTCAAGTGGGGTACAAATTGTACCCCAGTTCGCATTCAGAACAGGATCACGGCTGCGCATCTTTTTGACATATTGTTTAGGATCAGCACTATCTGTAAGAATTGAGATTATATCCAAGATAGAGAACCACCACCCATTATTGTGCCAAGTTCTCCTTATGTTCTTTCCCTGAAAGACCACGATAGCTTTATTTGTGTCCATGTTTCAACCCCCCGAGCTTATAACACCTAATAAACGAGTTAACTCCATCTCAAATTCCCTAGAAACATCAGAAGCCCCACTTAATGCATGAGCGGTTTCATGTAAAAGTGTTCCTGCATAGTCTTTTAAATTTTTTAATTGATCACGCTTAATAATTATATTCGTTCCATCCCACAAACCTGAAGCTTCACTAAATGAATTATCTAATCTCATTGTTTCTGAAATTAATACTTGTTTGATGTTACGGGGTTTACCACCAATCAAATCAAAAATCTTGGTTGTTTTTTCAAATATTTCTTTCTCAGGCTTATTAAGTTTTGTTGGGTCAACAAATTTGAACTTAAAATTATCATTCCATTCTTGTGTATATTGCCCTAAGTCTCTAATAGGATTACCTGCATAATCTTTTGTGCCCCTGATTTTTTCCTTAACTGTTTCAGGAATTATCACAACTTGAAAACCGGAATTCTTTGCATCATCAACCATATTTCTGGCGTCAAACATTTCCATTGAAGTTAGAAATATTACCTTCTTCAAAGAATTTAATAGCTTACACGCGTGAACTGCAATGTCGATCCAAACAAGTTCATCATGACATTGACCAGAATCATATTTTGATAAATCTGATGTCAACAATTCAGCAACCTTTTCAGTTTTGCATTGTAAAAGAACATCTTTTACTCTTTGAGTGTATGCTGTCCTACCAACATTAGTTCTTTCTCTGTTCAGAGCTTTCCTCATTATTTTTGTTATTGAAGTAATATTATATGAAAACAAGAAGTTTTCTTCCTCTGCAATTAACAAACCTCCAACATATATTCTAGAGGTTTTACCTTTTATATAAACTTCTCCAACATCAGTCTTTTCCAATAAATTCTCATTAGAGAACATTAAGAAGAAATCTTTTACGGCAGCTATATGCTCATCTTTACAATTCTTTAATATAACTTTTGTACCAATAAATTTGACATCCTCAGTTTCTTCCGAACATCCGCTACTTAACGGTCAGACACGACATCTACGGGGTGACCAATACGGAACGAAGTTCATTACCTTATAAAGGTTTGAACGAAGTTCATTACCTTATAAAGGTTTGAACGAAGTTCATTACCTTAATCTAATTTTTCGGTTTTTTGCGTTCTGTAAATATTTGCAAAAGCAGGCGTTACACAAATCCAGTCATCACCAAATCCTGCTACATCTCCCCCAATAGCATCGCAGGTTTTTTTAATCTTATTAATTGCTCTTTTAAGCTCAACAATATCTTTATCTTTTAAAGGTTTAATATTAATAAGCGCAATAGTATTACCAACTCTTAATGAATCTAAAATATCACGCACGCCTTCAAAATCTTCAATAATAAATGGCCGTACTTGTACCTTTTCATTATTTTTCCCAAAAGATTCTGGCGCAAGTTCTACATAATCATCTACTAATTCCTCTGGTTCTTCTAATACTTCTGTACTAAATGTTCCCCCTAAACTTTCTTTTAACTGTGAAAAAAATCCCATAATTATTCCCCTCCTGCCCTCACATATTTAATATAATTATTTTTTATACTTAATTTTTAAATTTTCTATAAATTATGATAATATAGATATATTTAAAGTTTTTCATTATTGATAAGATATTATGTTGATATAACTATATGCAAACTATATACTCTTTTTCATATATCTATAAAAGAATGATAGTTAATATACATCAGGGGTATAATTTATGGTTAATAAAAATAAGGATATACATTTGGAAGATTTAGTAAAATTTATTGAAAAAAACCAGTCCAAACTCACAGATAGGACAGTTAGAATAGGAATGGTCGGTCATGTTGATACAGATTGTGATTCTGCAGCATCTATGTTCCTATTGGAAAGAATAATCAAAAGTTCATTGCCAAGCATTGAAACACAAATTATATTAAGTGAAAAACCAAAGGATGACGTTGCTCAAATATTGGGAGAGTATCCTTCAGAATTTGAATATCTAACTTCAAAAACAAATGGTGCGCAGGAAAACCTAAAAAATCCAGATATAATTATTTATGTAGACGGGGCCCATAACCCGGGCAGGCCATATATTCCCGAATCGTGGGTGGATTTAAGCGCGCAAACAATGGTCTTTGACCATCATGATGGACAAACTAAATTTGATTTTGGCAAAATTGACACAGAAGAATGTAAAAGCACAGTTTCATTAGTTTACAATTTATTCTGCCAAACTCCAGATTTACAGATAGATACTGGTTTAGCAACCATGTGTGTTCAAGCAATCAAAATAGATACTTCTTACTATACAAAAGCAACTACAAAGGATTTTACAGCTAATTCATTTTTTTACAATTTAGCAAATAAGGCATTACTAGAAAATTTAGTAAATAAATTAAAACATAGCCAATGGAAAGTAGGGGGTTCAAGCGCATCACATAGCAGGATGATTGAAGATATATGCTGGTTTTCATTTGTAGATAACATCTCTAAAGAAGATTGGAGAGGCATATGCGATTACGCTGAAGAGGCAATCAACAGAGTAAACGATCCTATTTTACCTTTAGCCATATTTACAGCGATAGGCCCATCAGATCAATATGGACGGGGCATCCAGATAGCAATCCGCGGTAAAAATTGCAGTGAAGTAGCGACAAAATTATTTGATGGCGGCGGTGATGATGGCAAAGCTGGTGGCCAAATAGAAATCCCTTACCTTTTTGATGAAGTGATGAGTACTGATGCTTTTAATAAATTAGTTGAAGAAGAACTCGAGTTAAGGATTAAAGGTTCATATCTATCAAAAAAACCTAAAGAAGAAAAACCCAAACCTAAACCTATACGGGGCACTGAGACAGCAATAAAATCTGAAGAAGAAAAATCATTGCAGTCAATATTAGCTAAAAAAGAATTAGATAATAAAATATTTGATTGCTGCCTAGAAGCTATGAAAGCAAGACATACCCCTTCAAATGTTGCATCTGCGTTTGTTTATAAAAAAATGGGAGATGGCAAAACTGCAATAACTGAAGACAATGTTAATTCATTATCCTATATAATTGAACAATTTAAACGTGTTCCTCGGCATAATACTTATGTTGCATATGCTGTTGTCGATGGTCCTGCCAATATGTATGTGCTTACTTTAGTTTCTTCAAAAGAAGATGATCCAAAAGCAGCTAAAATGCTAGCAATGAATGTTTTTGGTGAAGACCGCATTCTCGAGGAACTATCAACTGATGAATATGTAGTTGCAAAAGTAGATCTGTTTTTTGAATATGCTTTTGGCACTAAGCTTCTTGACTGTGTTGATACCGCAATTAAAAAAAAGATAACCAGTTTGTATGAAGATAAACCAATTAATAGTTAAAAAAATTAATACTCAAAAATTAGTTAACCCAACCTTTTTGCCAAGCAAAACTCAAGAACTAAGTTCTGAGCACAGAAATGCCTTGCATTTCTTATGAGCTTGACCAAAATCTGAGACCTGCACTCACTTTGTTCGCTTAGTCTCAATTTTATTCCGCATCATCAACTGTAAAAAGAGTACTATCATGCACATCAAATAACCCCAACCTGGCGCCAGCATCAAGCCAGCCATGCGCATAATTAAGCGCGGCAAACGCATCCACAATATTGCCAAGTGAATTAAAATGTTCTGCGTCTGTAATATAACGAGATATCATATCAAGAAAATCATTGCGCGCCAATAACATGTCTTCACTATTCAGTCGAGAGCCTGAGCCTTTTGCCATGTCATAGGCTTTCTTAGTAACTGAGAAATATTTCTTAATGTGTTCTAATGTAATTTGATCTTGATTCATTTTCGTTTAAATAAAAAAAACTATGCCCTTTTAGGCATAGGTCTTCTCACTGTTATTGGCAAAGTGCCTTTCTGAAATTCCATTTTGGCAATTTCTACAGGGTTATACTTTATACTCTCTAAATCACTTTTCTTAAGTTTTAGAGTAAACGGCGCCCCCATTGAAAGCTGTAAAGCTCTACTACCAATAATACGCGCTTTTTCGTACTTAGTCATTGTTTCTTTTTCCATTGTGAATGCCTCATAACAATTTTCTAAGTTCCTTTCCTTTAGCAACAGCAATATCGATTGCGTTAAAGATTTCTTCTTGCGTTAATGCGTCATTTCCCCCTTTTTGAAATGCGCTAACAGTGCCATCTTCAAGTGTTGCAATTGTTAATCTTGCATCAACAAATTTTTCTTCATCTCTTGATGGGTCAATAAGGAAATCTTTCCCAATCTTATAAACTGTAACTTCAATTGGAACTTTGTTTAATGGTAATCCTTTATTAGTCTTATGTTTGTAATCAATTTTGCCATTATCATCAATTACAGGAAATTTTACATCCTGCAAAGCCGCAATTGCCCCTAATGACGCCGCATCAAACAAGTTGCCGTCAGCATTAACTGGCACTATGTCGATAGTTATCATCCAAACTTTTTCACCTTCGGTGATACAAAGCTTTTTAAAATCTAAAGCCCCAGATTCTCTAATGCCCCTGTCAACTACTCTTGCTAACTCAATTGAGTCGGTTGATGGCGGACCAGATTCAAAATCAGGACTTGCCATAGGCAATAACTCTGCCCCAACCATGATAGAACCTTGACCTGGCTGATCAGGGTATGGCACCATTGTTTCAAGTTTAATTCCTACAATAACATCAGTATTTCCAATTTTTACTCTTGCAGAACCTTCTGCTTGCGGAAATGATCCTTTCTCTACTGTTAGTGGTTGTCTGAATTCTTCTAATTTTCTACCATCCAATCTTATCCCTTGGTTTAATAATTTTATGATGTGATTTTTCATTGTGCTTGCACCCCAAACTTATTTTTAAGTGCTGCTTTTTGAATCTCGTAAATTTGTTTACAAGTTACAGTAGCTAAATCAAACGCTTTTTTTAACTGTTCTTTAGTCATCACACCATCCATTTGTAATAATGTGATCTGTCCTGTGCTTGGAATTATTGCCAAAGGCAAATCAGTTCCGCCTTCGTATGAATCTTCGATGTAGTTAAGATCTACCAATATTTGGTCTTCAACTCTCCCTACTGCAACAGCAGCAACTAAATCTTTCATTGCAATCCCCGCGTCTGCAAGCGCCATTGAAGCTGCGCAGATACCAGCGCACCTTGAACCTGCATCACATTGCGGTAATTCAACAAAAACATCAACAACTGCGTTCGGAAATTTAGAAAGATCAATAACCGGCGCTAAAGCTTTTTCAGTAATTAATGAAATCTCTTTAGCTCTTCTATTTGGACCGGGCCTGGATCTTTCACCGGAACTTGCAAATGGCATCATATTATAATTACATCTTAAAATCCCTTTTGAAGGGTCCTGCAAAAATCGAGGATAAAGCTCTCTTGGACCATATACTGTCGCATAAGCAATAGTCTTTCCAATTCTAAACATTGCAGAACCTATTGCATTTGGTATAATCCCCACTTTAGCTTCCATGTCTCTTGTTTGTGTTAATTTTCTTCCGTCTTCTCGTTTGTAAACCATTTTATTCACTCTCCTCGACTTCTAACTTAATTCCAGTTTCCTTTTCAAGAAAATTTTTAACTTTTTCGGTTAGTCCTGAAGTGTGTGCTTTGCTTTCAATTAATTTGATTGTTTTTTCAGCTATAGCTTCTTTAGAAGCATCTTTGCCAGCCAACCATATCCAACCGTTTTGTCCGACAGTGATTTGGCAATCTGTAGCTTTTTTAATCATGCTAACCATTGAACCTTTTTTACCTATAACTCTAGGTACTTTACAAGAAGTTATTGAAATGATTCTTCCTTCATGAAGTTTTCTAAGACCAGGACCTCTCATAGTTAAATCTACAAGATTCTGACTAGTTACATTTGTGATTCTTGCTACAATATAATCTTCAAATGTGTAATACTTTGTTAAATCTGCCCCCCTTTCAACAAAATCAGTTGTGCCTTCTTTCAATGAAAGCATTGCAGAATATGCAGAGTTTATTTCCGCTCTCCACCCTGAAAATGTTACATCAAACACTTTAGCAAGAATTACATCTCCTTGTTTAGGTATATATTTTCCTGCTAAAGGAATCAACTTAATTGTCCTTCCTTCTACTGAAGTTAATCCCAGCATTCCTGCATGGATATTTTCTCCGTTTCTGTAAGTGCCGTATCCAGGTAAATTGTCTAATCCACTTGCTAATATTTCACCGGGAACAACTACTTCTTTTGGTTTTACTAATATTCCTTGTGTCATTTTATTGACCTCCTTGTTTTCTCTAGATTAAATATATCAGAAGCGTTAGAAACCCGGCACTTCTGCACCTAATTCTGCATCTAATAAATAAATCAGTTGTATCATATGTATTTATCTAAACTATATCCACCTGAACATCCCCATGTGAAAACGAATTTACCTGGTCAATCAAATCATTCATTAACCCTGCAGGAGTTTGCACCACGCATGTAAGAGAACCATCATTGTTCCAGTCTTCTTTTAAAACTGTAGCAATTCTTCTTAAAAAAGATGGAGCTTTTACCGCATATTTTTTACTAAACCGAATTTTGAGTTCTTTAATCTCAAGTTTAATAGGTATAACTTTTTGTAAATCTTTTATTACTCTGTTAACTTGATCTTCTGCGCTTTTATACTCTTCAATTTTAATGTTTTCTTGTTCAAGCGCATTTTCTATCCGTTCAATTGGGATTGGCGCATTTGTTCTGCCGTCAATTCCATTGTTATGTATATGCTGTATTATCTGCCGCCTCTTTTGCTCTCTTATTTTTGCCCTATACTCTTGCGTAAGTTGTATTTCGCCTTCTCTTAAAATTACCTCTCCAATCTTATAAACATCATCGGTTTTGAAAAGTTCCTTAAGTAAATGTTCAGATGCTTTCATTCCCCGTTTTGCATCTTTAAAAATGTTGTCAGTGAGCAGTACATCCCTAATCTCAATATCCTTTCCCTCAAGAAATTCCATAGCTTTATCAGCATCAATTGATACTTCAAACCTTTCTCCCCCTTTCTTTAGCCTTGCCAAATGAAAATGTTCTGGTTCATCCTTTGAAAATATTTCTTGTCCTTTTTGCATTTTGTTCACTTCTTTTTAGTTCCTTTTAGCATTTTTTCAATTTGTAATGGTGTTAACCTTACAAACTCTCGATTTTCAGTCTTTATGTATGCTGCATCTAATCTTTCGCTTGATAATTCTTTACCTAAAACTTTGCTTAAAGAATTAATTGCCAGCCTGAATCCATCTTCAATTGTAATGTCATTTGAATATTCACTGTACAAAATCTCCTCAATTTCAGGTTCAACATCGCCTATTGCTTTAGCTCTATACCTAAAATAAATTCCTGCAGGATCAGTTTCATATAAAACCGGCCCTGTTTCATCAACCCCAATTATTAAAGTTGAAACTCCAAAAGGCCTCAAACCCCCGGATTGGGTGCATAACTGTTTTAAATCACATATATCTTTTACGATTGTAAGAATGTCTATAGGAGAATCATATGTTACCTTATTTTGTTGGGCCCTTACTTGCGCCCTTTCAATGAGCACTCTTGCATCAGACACCATTCCTGCTGCAGTCGCACCAATGTGAGAATCGATGTTCCATATCTTTTCAACAGCTTCAGGAATTATTAATTTATCAACTAACCTTTTATCAGCTACAAGTATTACTCCGTCTTTACATACCATTCCGATTGCAGTAGAACCCTGCCTGACCATTTTTCTTGCATATTCAACCTGTAATAATCTTCCATCCGGACTGAACATAACCGCTGCCCTATCATACCCCATCATTTGATGTTGTGTTTGTTGGTTTGATTGCATTTTCATTACACCTCATTATTATATTTTTTATATTTTTGATTTGTCATGTTTTTTATTTCTCGATTAATTTAATTAAAAATACAGGCATTTGAATAAAGTGAGATTTGCTTGCATTTTGTTGCACCCCAGTCATAAATTAATCATTTGTTTTTTTGCTTTATCAATTATTCCTGATACCGTAATAGATTTGATAAGTACCGGTTTCTCGTTAATCATTGTGATTAACATTAAGGCAGTTTTAAGTTGATTGACATATTTATTTCCAACTCTAATAATGCCTGATTGTTTTTCAATATCATAAGTTTCTTTTAATATTTGCACACCTGCATCAGCCAGACCTTTCTGGCCAAAATAACTGACTATTTCATTTTTGATTTCTCTTAACACATCAATAATTGGCATTTTTGTATTTGATAATACTTTGAATACAAGGTATCTTTTCTTTTCTCTAAGGCAAGGTAAGAGCCTTTTCATGGTTTTTGCCATTTTAAAATCTGTTTTTGGTTAACAGAGAAAAAATAATAGTTCTTTCTCTTCTTTATATCTCCGAATTTATATAGATGGCACGTCTTTATAAATGTATCGGTAATCCCCCTGTTCTAAAATGAAAGTCCATATATCAACAGATTATAAATTTGAAATAAAGTAGTATCTTATTTAAATTTTAAAATAATGCGTCCAATTGTTCTATTTTTGATATATGGAAATTAATGATCTGGTATTGTCTATGCCTTCCACTAATTGTAATTTTCCAAGTAATACCTTATTGAATTCTTCCACATCTTTAACCCTAATTACAACAACTAAATCTGCCCCCCCCGTTGTTATGTCTACTTTTTCAACAAAATGAAACTTTTTAATTTCATCCGCCAAATCATATTGCGTTCTTTTTTTTTCTTTCAGCGCAGATAAATTGGCAGTAATTAATACATAGACTAAAAACCCTTTATTTATCTTCTTGTAATCCGGCTCTATTGTATATTTTTTAATAACTCCAGTTTTTCTCATTTTTTTAATCCTGTTGTGTATAGTAGTAACTGGCAATAATGTTTTTCTAGCAATTTCCCTGGTCGTATATTCAGAATTATTTTTTAAAATCTCTAAAATTTGTAGATCTTTTTTGTCTAATTTGTGTTCCATATGGAACATACGTCCCATTAATTATATAAATCTTACTATTATTGGACGATTTTTCAATAAATTAATCGTTATTTTTATAAATAATTTAAGTTTGTATTATATCCATGATGAGTCTTGAAGCTATTGCATCGGAAAACAAAATGCCTGCGCATTATGAAAATGAAGAAAAGATACAGGCAGAAAGGCGATATATATTAGATGTTGCAAATACATTAAACATACCATTGAGAATTCTCCAACATCCATATGCCACTAAAACTTGTCAGGAAAAATATTGGTTATTATTAAAAACGCATCCGGAAAATTCATGGACTCCAAAACAAATGGTTAAATCAGTTTTTGCTGATATTAGTTGGGAGCTTTATTTATTTGTATTTCCAGAAATACTTGAACCAAATAAAAAATTTAAAATGGGAAACCAAAAAACAAAACAATTAACTCAAGAAAGCATTAATTATTTATTTGACCGGTTTAAAATTCCAATAAGATATTCTTTAGAAATGTCTAACGGTTCAGTCTGCATTCCAAACCAAATGGAATATGGCACTTGCACCCCGTTTCTTTCCCGCTCAGAAATGGACCCTTGCCGCGAAATAAATGAAATATATCTGGGCATTAAAGATATATTTATACATGAAGATCAGAGTCTGGATGATGAACTTGTTGATGTTTCAATAGGAGGCAAAGGTAACGAAGCGCAAAAGTTGTCAGTACAGCTACCTTATGCAGGAATATATAAAATTCTAGAAATGCAATACCCCGGAAAAGTGTATAAAGCAGATTTCTGGAATTATGAAAAAAAAGGTGAAACAAAATGAACTCATTTCCAAAAAAATATAAACCAAAATTAAATTTGCGTGAAACTGAAAAAGCAATAAAATTTGTTAAAGATGAATTTGAATTAAGTTTATCTGAAATGTTAAACTTAGAACGAGTTTCGGCTCCCCGGTTTCTCGAAACAGGAACGGGTTTACAGGATGACTTGGCAGGTACACAGAATCCCGTGAGGTTTGAAACCAAATTTTCGAAATCTCCCATTGAAGTTGTGCATAGTTTGGCTAAATGGAAACGTGATGCGCTTGGCAGGTACGGTTTTCAGCGGGGAACTGGGCTTTATACCGACATGGATGCAATAAGAAAAGATGAAGATATTAGCCCAATACATAGTATTTATGTTGATCAATGGGACTGGGAAAAAGTTATAGGGCCCGGAGACAGGCATTTAATATATTTAGAGAACACTGTACAAAAAATATATGCTGCGATGGGTTATGTTAACAGAATTCTCGGGGAAGAATTCCCTGTTCTTAAAAGAGACCTCCCTCCAAAAATGACTTTTGTTCATTCTGAAGATTTGGCAAATGAATTTCCTAACTTAACCCCGCATGAACGTGAACATGAACTTGCCCGAAAATATGGAGCGGCATTTTTAATAGGCATAGGCTATCCACTGGATAATGGCAACCCGCATGATTTACGCGCAGCTGATTACGACGATTGGTCTAGTGAAACATCTGACGGAAAATATGGATTAAACGGAGATATCATTGTATGGGATGATGTGCGTGAAACTTCACTTGAACTTTCTTCAATGGGTATCAGAGTTGACAGCGATTCATTGTCAAGACAATTACAAATGCATAACCTCATGGATCGTTTAAATCTTGAATTTCATAAAGGTATAATTTTAAACAAATTACCCTTAACAATTGGCGGCGGAATTGGACAATCACGCCTATGCATGTATTTCCTGCAGAAAGCCCACATCGGTGAAGTTCAATCAAGTGTTTGGCCAAAAAAAGTAAAAGATGATTTTAACAAACAAGGAGTTGGTTTACTTTAAGCGCGAAGGTCAAATTTAGTTATTTTACTTATTTTTATATCTACTTTTTGTCCAAGCTCATAATTCCCTTCAAGAACTATGGGCTTATACGCATAATTTCTTGCAACCCATGTGCCATTAATCCCCTGTTCATCAACAATAACTGTACCCTTCCAATTATACCATCTTTCATTCCTCATATACGCAATATTATGAAATATTGAAGTTATTAAAGCGCTGCGATTCTTAGCCTCTGCGCTTTCAATCTGTTCATCCATTTTTTTGGCCAATGTGTTTTCTCGCGCACGGAATCTGGAAATATGCAGCACATCTGGATTTATCCACTTGATTAAATCTACTGTATTACTAAACTGGTTCCGCGATTCAGAAGGAAAGCCTATAATTATATCTGTTGCAATTGTTATTTCTGGAATTTTATCACGAAAATTTTCAATAACTTTCTTAAACTCGCCTGTCATATAATCTCTCTTCATCTTTTTTAAAATTCCATCATCTCCTGATTGCAACGGCAAGTGCAGAAACTTAAACATTTTTTCATGTGTATAAACTTTAATTAAATCATCCATTATAGGTAAAACATTGTTTGGATTCATCATCCCCAACCTTACCCTAAAATTTCCGACAATTTTTAAAATTTGGTTTAATAATTCAACTAATTTGTTTTCATTATTATCCAAGCCATAACATGCATTATCCTGGCTGGTTATCCAAATCTCTTTACAACCTTTGATAATAGCTCTGCGCGCTTCTGATACTATATCTTCAATCGGGTATGAAACAAGCTTGCCCTTCACTTTGTGCACAGAACAGTATGAACATGAACCATTACACCCGGATAAAATTGGAATTATTGAGATTATCTTATTTTTCCTGACTCTCGGTAAATTAATTTTTACATCAGCATTGTATGTTAAAACTTCAACGGGATTATCATTTATGGTTTCTTCAACAACAGAAACAATCTCTTTAATGTTATGAGTGGAAATGAAACTTGCATCGCCGCAAATTTGTTTTACCTCTTTAACAACCTCTTTAGTCAAACACCCGGAAACAACAATTTTTTTATGGGGAAATTGTTCATGCAAAACTTTAACATGCTTAATTGCGCCATAGTCTCCTTTTACAGTGCAAACATTAACTATTAACAAATAAGCATCTTCAGCATTTTCTACTTGTTTAAATTCATATTGTTCAAGCAACCCCGCCATTACTTCACTTTCAGATAAATTGGTGCTGCACCCATAAGATTCAATGTAAAAGCATATCATAATTCTCCTCTAATCTGTTCAATCATCTCTTTATAATCATCAAAATAATCTGCGCCAATGTCATATTGATATTTTTCTTTGATAATTGACGAGCCTCTTGCAAATATTAAGTCGCTTGCAGTTAATACTTTGTAACCTTTCCTTTTGGCAGTTCGGGCAGTTTCATATACACAAAATTCGGCATAAAGTCCTGTCAAGCATAATTTACTAGCCCCCCATTTATTTAATACTTCTTCAAGCGCTCTTTCAGAGAAACCATCCATTTCTTTTTTTACCAAATATAAATGTTGGGGAATTTTTTCAATTTGAGACGATACTCTGCCCAATGTTAACCCGAACCTATCCATTTGTAATGCAATAGTTGGAATATTATATTCTTGACAAAATTTCAATATTTTAATATTTGGCAGGATCAAGTTTTTTTCAACGGCGTTTCTGGATGTTTCTTTAATACTGGACTTTAAAAAACGTTGTTGTATGTCAATCACTATTAGAGCATAATCAGTTTCTTGCCTAATGCATTCTTCCAAACTTATGTTTGTTACTGGTTTGAATGGCAAAAAATCTTTGTCCTTAAAATAAATTTGGCTTCCCATTTTACGTCCCATAATCCAAAGAATTCTTTAAACTCTATATAAAACTTACTTCATATTAGTTGCGGACAAAAGTTTAGTATATATTTTTCCGCAACTAATATTTGAAAGACATTTTATATTATACTATACCTATGTCTTTCATTATATTGCACATAGAAAATCAGGCGCAAAAAAAATAACCCCATTTCCAGAAAACTAATCATTCTCTTTATTCAACAAACCCAGCTTATCTTTTGTCAAATATCAATCACCGAACCGGAACAAATTTTTAATAAACAGACTTTCGGCATACTTCTCATAATTTATTACCGGCATAATATATTAGGGTTTAGAACAACAGCGCAGCACAAACATAAACTATATAAACTAAACTCAATATTTAGCAATTTAGGCGCTTATCATGAAAGAATTATTACAAAAAATTAACAATTACGAATGGATTCTCCCAAAGACAGCAAGAAAAGAAATGCGTGTTGAAGGAAAACTAATTGCGAATAAGGCTATTTTTGATGCAATGGAATCTGAAACAATACATCAATTAAGCAACGTATGTTGTTTGCCGGGAGTAGCAAGTCCGGTTTGCGCTTTGCCTGATGCTCATATAGGTTATGGATTACCGATGGGAGCGGTTGCGGCATTCGATGCTAAAGAGGGAATTATTTCTTCAGGGTTATGCGGTTTTGACATTAACTGCGGTATTAATACTATTAAAACTAATTTGACCTATGATGAAGTTAAAGATAAAATGCAAGAGCTTATTCCTGCGCTTTTCAAAGCAGTGCCCTGTGGTGTGGGCAGTAAAGGAAAACTTAGACTTGAAAATAGCCAATTGTTGGAAGTTATGAATAGGGGGGTTGACTGGGCAATTGAAAATGGATATGGGGTAAAAGAAGATGCCAAACATATGGAAGAAAAAGGCAATATGCCTGGCGCAGATACCGGTAAAGTTTCAGATATGGCATTTAAGAGAGGTAAACCTCAGCTTGGCACACTTGGAGCAGGCAACCACTTTTTAGAGATACAAAAAGTATCAGAGATTTATGATAAAAAAACTGCAAAAAAATGGGGAATTACCGACCCTAATCAAGTGATGATTATGCTTCATTGCGGATCCCGCGGTTTAGGCCATCAAATTGCATCAGATTATTTAAAAATTCAGGAAGCTGCTGTTGACAAATATAAGATTTGGCTGCCTGACAAACAATTAGCATGCGCGCCTGCAACTTCCACAGAAGGCCAAGATTATTTTAGCGCGATGGTTTGCGCTGTCAATTATTCCTTTACAAACAGGCTTGTAATGACCCAATGGATTAGAGAAACATTTGAACAAGTTTTCAAGAAAGACTGGGAATCAATGGGCATGCATACTCTTTATGGTCTGTGCCATAATGTTGTAAAACTTGAAGAACACAAAATCGATGGAAAAAAGAAAAAACTATATGTCCATAGAAAGGGAGCAACACGCGCATTTCCCGGAGATATTGCATTAATAGCAGGCAGCATGGGCACGTCTTCATACATTCTTGAAGGACAGCAAAAAGCTTTAGACATCACATTTGGCAGCGCTTGCCATGGCGCAGGCAGAGCAATGTCAAGACATGAAGCAATCAGAACATTTAAGTCAGGAGAAGTAAAATCAAAACTTGCAAGTATGGGTATCACTGCAAAATCTGCAACTGCCCAGGGTTTAGCTGAAGAAGCTCCAGAAGCTTACAAGAATGTTACTGATGTAATTGCAAGCGTTGACGAGCCCGGAATTGCAAAGAAGATTGTCAGACTTGACCCTGTCGGCGTACTTAAGGGTTAAAAATATTTTTGTATTCTTAATTTACCCAATAGAGCTTGCAAAGCCGGGATTAGAAAAAAACATATTTTGCGAAGAAGTTAATTTAAGCTCGATAAGTTGTCCTTAATTTTTTTAACACTCTCAACTAATTTCTTTTTTTCAATTTCATTTAATTGAATTTGTTTAATTCCAAGAACTTCTGTATTTTTTATTCTGAATGGTAAACCAATCGCCACATTTTTTATTTCATAAAATGGTTGTTTCAAATAATGCGAAACATTAATTACCTCTTCTTTTTTCGAGGTTAGTTTTTTGAAGAAATTGGCAAACTCTTTTCCTACTATTTTAGAAGGAATTCCTACAAAGATTTTCTCTTTAATCGCGATTCATTTTCCAAAACATAATAAAATTAGGTGAAAGTCTACAATACATGGCAAGAAATTCTGAAAGAATTCCGCCGAATTTCATATCTCCGAAGATAATTTGCGATTATATTTGCTGGAAGTGTACAAAATTTAGAGTAGTGAAAAAATTATAAAATTAACCCAGCCGAATATTGCTCTTAAAACTAGTTCCGAGAGCATGAAGCGACCTTTCAACGCTTTCAAAAATAACGCCGTCATATTTAATCATTGAATTATTTTGAAAAAGTCTCAATTCCGGAATAAAGATATGCTGTTTAAATTTTATAGAATTTTTATTGAGATGTTCAAGTGTTTCATAATCTGGATTGGTTTCATGCACACCCTTTTGCACATAATAACCGATATACCTGGAATCTGTTGTGAACGCTTTAATCTTATTTATATCCGCTTTTTTAATTTTCTCATAAGGTTCCATCATAAAGATCCAGTGACACGTTGCATTTTTCAAAGCTTTATTACGCGCTTTAGAAAAATTATTGTCCCACACATGATGAATTACTTTGCATGACACATTATTCTCTTTTTCAAATCGTCCAACTTCTTCTAAAGTTTTGTCCCTTGAACCGGTATCAACAACAACAATCTCATGAGCAATATGTTTAACACTTTCTAAACTTGCCCTAATCGTATCACCATCATTTTTTGTTAACATACAAATTGAAATTGACATATCCTTAATAAATAAAGTATCTGAGTTTTATATACTTTTTGGAGATTACATTATAAAGAACAACATCTCTATAATAAAATGGGTGTACCTGTTTTAAATTTTGGTTTTATGAGATTATAATCAAATTTACCATCATTATATCCCATAAATAAAGTACTTTCAACTGGCGCGGGTACGCCATTATCCAATTCTTCTATCCATTTTTCAAGATAAAACTCAAGTTTTCTTCTTATTTCCCTTGCTCCATATTCTGGAGTTTGACATTCAATTAATATCTCTTTTTTTGCATTGTCGCTTATTTCAAGAATATAGTTTTTTTGGTTGTAAACCCTTGCGCTTATTAAACCAAATTCTCTTTCAAGAATCTTTTCGATTGCTTTATCATTCAAAGTATTATACTCTAAAAACGTTGCTCTCCCTTTAAATGGAGAATCAAACCTTAAATTTTTAGCTTCTTCTTTCAATCTTCGGGTATTGCTTTTTTGATCTGCACTATAACCAATGGCTCTTTTACCCAAAGTTAATGAATCATTCCCAATATTGCTTGTTAATAAAATAAGCAAATGTGAAATATCATAACTTTGCTGTTTATTGTCAACCATACTTCCAGTATCAAGTAATGTTAATAAAAATTTGATAATACCATCGTTAGCTTTTTCAATTTCATCGAATAAAACAACACCCATCCCATATTCTCTAACATAGTTAGCTAATCTTCCTCCTTCATCATGCCCAACATAACCTGGAGGTGACCCAATTAATTTAGATAAACTATGTTGTTCATTCAATTCAGTGCAATCAATTCTTAATAATGGCTGATCTCCGAACAATATTTCTTGCAATGCCAGGGCAGTTTCAGTTTTCCCAACACCGGTAGGTCCATGCATAACAAAGCCCTGGGCTCTTTCAGAGTTTTTAATCCCGAAATCTTTACTTCTTAAAGAATTAATAATTCGTTCTAAACTTTCATCTTGCCCAAATATTCTTTTAAAGAGTTCTCTTTTTAATAAAGGTAATTTGCTCTTATATTCGGATTTAGCTTTTTCAAGATCAAATTTAGATTTCTCTTCATCATCATCTTCTTCTTTTCCGCATAAAATGCGAGGTTTAGGAACCTTAGCAGGCAAATTTTCTTCACTATCTTCACTATCATCAAATAATACATATGTCTCATTAGATAAATACATGCCTTCAGGATCAATGGCCGGAACACTATTTTTTGCAAGATTTAATATTTTTTTTCTTAATTTCGTATTCTTTTTTTCAAGCTTACTTCCAGTTATATAATTAATATCACAGTTTAAACTATACAGCCTTATTAAAGCATAATCTAAAAATAATGCGGATATTCCGCTATTTTTACTTAGCCATATTTCAGCAGCATTTAAAGCTCTTTTATACTCTTTTTTATTTTCATCTTGCCCAAAATTATCCAACTGTATTAATTTAGTGATATAAGAACCCAAAGATAAATTCCCTTTTTCAAAGTCTGAACCTAAATTATTAATTTTTGTTAATTCATTAACGGTCAGTTTTGGCGCAAAATGGTGTATATAATTAATTTTAAGTTTATCTTCACTCCCCAAAAATTCTGCAACTGATTTATAAAATTCTCCCGAAGATAAATGTAATAACTTTTTAAATGAAGGACTAGGTTCATCTCTTAACTCATTAAAATACTGTTCATTAAATTCTCCCAAATATGCCCATTCAGATAAAATTGAAAGCAATAAAAACGTTGTATATTTATCAGGGTAGCCTATCTGGTGTATGGAATCTTGTAAGCTAATTAAAGGGTTATCTTTATCATAACTTTTAAGAATCAGATCAAAATGCGCTTTATTGATATTATTTTCCAAGGTCATAATAATATTATGGCGTATGATATTTATATATTTAAAGCTCGATAATTCTGCCTTCTTTGCTCACATTAATAACTTTGGTATTACCAATTTGTTCTTCAAGGCCTGATGCTTCATGTATGTGTCCGCAAAGTAATAAGTCCGGTTTAAGCTCATTTATTGCTTTTTTAATTCCTTTGCTGCCTTTAAACCCCGAAAATTCAGCTTTAGAATCTGCCGCGTGCATGTGCGTTATCATGATTCTCTTTTTCATATCTTTAATCCGTTCATGTCCTGCTTTTAATAAATAAAACATTTCATTTTCAGTTAATATTGGCGCAGGCCCAACATTTGTCGCTCCACCGCAACCAAATAATCCTACATTTTCATGCTTGATTGAATAACCATGCAGATTAGTTGCGCCATACTGTCTTGCAAGAAATTCGGCGGTTGCTAAAGTTTCATGATTTCCCGGAATAAGTATAACTTTTTTATTTTTTTTAATAAATGGACCTATTAAATTCTCGATAGAAGTTTCGGCATATGTAATATCCCCGCACATTACAACTAAGTCAACGTTTTCTTGTTCAGCTCTATCCGCTAATTTCTCTGCTAGTTTACTGTCTCCGTGTAAATCTCCAAATGCTAATATTTTCATTATAATTATTCTAGATTTTGGAAAATTAGATAATATTTATTTCCAAAGCTAAAATCCCCCTAATATTAAGGCAAAATCATTGCTTTATATAAGTTGCTATCTTTTAAGAATTTCATGATTGATTAAATTAATAATTGTGGAAGGATGACCCTCTTTTTTCCCGTCATATACTATAAAATCCACTTTCTTAGCAATCTCTGCATCCAAGTTATCAAAGGATGTCATAAACTGGTTACCTGTTTTATTAACTGAGGTTGTCACTATCGGAAAACCAAATTTAGCAACTTGTCTAGTTATCCAATGGTTAGGCATTCTTACTCCGACTGTTCCAGAACCAAGATTAACTTCTTTGGCAATCACTTTTGTTTTAAGTTTCACAATTAAAGTGTAAGGTCCGGGCAGTTTAGATAAAGCACCTTCATTAACCTCGCAATTTTCCATTATCCATTTTTTAGAAGGGGCAATTATTGAAACCGGTCTATCGTATTGCTCTTTGATTTTTCTTAATCGAATTACTGCTTTAGAATTAAGAGCATTGCATCCTATCCCGTAAATAGTATCCGTGGGATAAATAAATATTGCTCCCCGTTCAATTGTTTCTAATGTTATTATTTTCATAATACTTAAGAATTATAACTTGTTTAATAAACATTGCTCTTTAACTAACGGCTATTACAAAAATAGTAAGAAACCAAATGCTCCTGTTAAGAATAATGCACTAAATCCATAGCCAATCATAGTCCACATTCTATTATAACTCTGAATTTCTTGTCCATCTACACTGAAATTATAAAGTTCTAAATGATGCGTATTACTTCTTAAAAACCATCCATTTACATCGGCATGCAAACCAAGTAATTTTTCAACCTTTTTCCACGCAAAAAATAAATTTCCTAATAGCGGTATCCCACTTTCATAGTTCAGATAAATAAATCCAGTCTTATCTTGAAACATCATATCTTCGCTGAACATGTACCCTGCCTGGGCCCTACCAATTGCTTCGCCTTCTAATGCAATGGGTGTACCGCGAACAGGTGACGCATAAATGTCAGACATACAATCAATGATATGTTTTTTTTCAAAACCCCCATGCAGTGGATATTTATAAAATAATTTTGTCCTATATTCAAAGATGAGCACTACAAACAATATGAAAATGTTTACAAATAAATAAGTTCTATTTACAAAACCAATCGGTATCAATAATAAGAAAATTAAAAATGTTAATGATGGCAGATACGTAATTAAAATGTCTTTACCAAACCCTCCCCACATTCTTTTTTTACTATATGAAATGTTTTTAATATTATCAAAATCATATGCAGGGTTGTTTGTTAATTTACATAATGCATCAATCCTTTTTCCTACCAATGGATGCGTAGATTTTAATTCTCTTAACCACGCCCATGGGTTAACTAAATCAAACAATAGTGACTTTTCAAGTTTACTTTTGTCATCTTTAACATTTGAATGTATTAAACCAATCTCTTTGGAAGTTTTAACATCAAAAATTCCTTGCGCTCTTGTGCTTTCAAGTAATCCGCTCATTGATGCGGTGTCTGGCACAGTTGCAATACCATATGCAATTTTGATAAGCGCTGATGATAACGAATTAGGGTCACGTGTTTCTTTTGCAGAGAACTCGTCTGCATAATATTCTCTCGTTCTACTTAAAAACATTAACAAATAAGTTCCAACAAAATAAAATACAAATGAAACTAATCCTAAAAATATGAATGGATCGCCTTTTTTTTCTTCACCCTTTTTACCAACATAGTTTGAAGTCATCATTCTTGATCTTGCAAAGATTACATAAAATTGATAAAGTAATTGTAATAAGGTAGAAGCAATTGTCATTATAATAAAATCTCTATTGATAATATGTCCAAGTTCATGGGCAATTACAGCTTCAACTTCTTTCTCGTTCAGAAATTTAAATATACCTTTAGTAAGAACAATTCTAGCATTATAAGCTGCAGAGCCATAAGTAAAAGCAGTCGGATTTAAATCATCAATAATACCAATCTTTGGAACCTTTATATCATATTTATCACAAATCTTTTCAACAATTTTCATCCATGATTCTGATTTTAATTCTTCATGAGTATAAAATTTAGTCTTGTAGAACCATTTATTTATTAAATCACTAAACCATGGACTAACTAACCAAATAATAAAGTTAATCAAAACCGTAAAAATAATAAGCGCAGGAGCAGAAATAAAGCTACCATAATACGCAACAGCAAGAACTATTGAAAATACAAACCCTGATAAAATTCCGAGGGTTAATAACGATGCAAATTGTAACTTTAATTTTGCCATTGTTCAATCTTAATCAGGGGTTTATTTAAAGTTATCGAAGAATTGTTAATAAAACGTAATACTTTAGCTTTGTGAAGCGACAAACCAAAGTTAACGTCGGTTTGTGTGCTCATGTTTAGTTTAATGCAACCAGAGGTTGCTGTGCTGACAAATGCACTATACTCAAAGCATTAAATTATTGTACATTTGAATGCTTTTCGTAATAAGCAAGTGTGCTTGATATTTTGCATTTTGATAACTTTAATTGTTTGAATATTTAGCACACTCGCTATAACAGATTTAGAAGAATTGGAAAGTATAAAGCAAGTTGCAGGAAAAGATTTATCAGAAAAACTGCTATGTTTAGCAAGTGAAAAAACACTGATTACTTGGTTCCAGACCCCTTTGCCACAATACTTAAATAAATGTCCTTATGACATTTGTAGAGAGGGCGGTAAGCTTAGAGAAAAATTTGAAAAAGATATCACTGGCCTTTATCAAGGCGATTTTCCCAGATGAATCTAAACCATAATTCCATACCAGAAAAACAGTAGCCTGTCAACAGCTTTAACCAAATTTTCATCTTTGCCAGTTATAGTTACACAATTATCATCAAATATAACTTGAGGTTCTTCACCTGCTTCATCTATGAAAAATACTGGTTTATCAGTATTATTACAAGTAATAAGCGGAACATTTACGCATGCAATGTGATTTTCAGTGCACGCTGCTTTTAAAGGCAGACGCATTGCTCTGGCCATTGACAATTGCAACTCCCCGCTTGCCAAAGCAGTATATTTTAAATTTTCATTATTTGGATTAAATGTTACATAATAAACATCTGAGCTTAAAAACTTTTTAGATAACCTGCCTTGAATTTTAACATCTCTTACAGAATCTGGATCATATTGAAACCCTACATTAAATAGAGTATTCATTTGTTTATTAAATACATCTGTGTACCAATTACCATCAATAGAAGTAAACTCGTAACCATTAAAAATGTAACTTTCATCACTAGCCCTTACTACGTTGCCGGACGGGGTGAATATTTCAATAAATTTTGTATCTCTAAAGTAATTGATGCTAAATATAAGTCCTAAAATAAAAAATAGTGACAATATTGTGTATAATGCAAATCTAGAACTTTTTTGATCAATTTCAGGATCTTCAATAATCTCCTTTTCTTTTGTTTCAACCGGTTCATCAAATCCAGATTCACCAAATCCCGGTTCACCAAATTCATCTTCTCTTTCTTCAAAACTTTCTTCTGCTTCATCAGAATCATAATTTTGACTATCAAAATCTTTCATTTTGATTTAATTGCGAGCTAAACCTTTATAACAATTTCTCTAATTCAGAATAGATAATGGTATTAGTGATGCTGTCCAGAAATTTTATTGTCTGTATATTAGTGTATAATGTCAAATAGAAATCGACCACTGTTGGTCAATACACGAGAAATAGCAAAGCTATTTCTGTGCCAAGAATCGAAGATTCTTTGGACCAACAGCATGCTCGCTTCACCCGGGTCGATTTATTTTGAGCACAGTCGAAATTCCAAGATAATAATCGGTGGTGAAACCACTTGTCAATACTTATAACTTTGTTGTAAGTTAGAAACGAAGTGAGTTAATACGAGTGGAATTTCGATGTTTGAAACATAAAGCAGCCAAGAACGGTCGTTAAAAGTTTAACTTTTAACTGCGGAATAAAGCGAAATGACAGCATTGCAGTTATAGTTAAATCCGAAGATACTAATTGACAATGAAACGACTCTGGACAGCGCCATGCCATAGAAAACTATTTAAAGATAATCTTCAAATTATTTAATATAAATTTTAATAAATATAAAAAAAGAAGATTTGATAAATATGAAAAAGACAAATATAACAAAAATAATTTTATATTTAATGTTATTAATTATATCTGTAAACCTTGTTTCAGGAGCAATCGGCAGCCTAATAGGTTCAACTGGTGATTTAGCTGCAACATTATCTAGTCAGCTTCCTGACCCTGTAGAACCGGGAAATTTTGTAGAAGTCCGTTTCAATATCCAAAACGAAGGCGCAACTGAAAACGACGTTACTTTTGAATTACTTCCTTCTTATCCTTTATCATTATTGCCGGGGGACAATGGCGTTAGAAAAATTGGCACTATGTTAGGTAGACAAATGGGGGAAGATGCAGTTCTGTTATATTATAAACTAAAAGTTAATCCTGAAGCAACAGCTGGCAATTCAACATTAAAATTACGATATATGACAAAGCCAAGAGTCTATAAACAATTTAAAGATTTTATTGTCAGAATTAGAGAACCCCAGGCATTTTTAACGATTGATGCAGTCAAAACTGAGCCAGAAGAATTATTACCAGGCAGGATAGGTTATGTGAAAATTGGTTTAACAAACTATGCGAAATTTGGAATGCGCAACATTTGGCTTACTCTAGATACAATAAATATGCCATTCTCCGGTTTTGAAAGTTCAAATGAAAAATTTATTTCAAGAGTTGAACCGGGTGAAACAATATATGAAACTTTTAAAATCATTGTTGATGGCGATGCAACTTCTAAAGTTTATAACGTCCCTATCGCCTTATCATATGAAGATGATATTGGAACTGAATATAGCCGAGATGTAGAAATAGGCCTAATTGTAAATGAACGCCCTAAATACTTGATAAATATTGAAGAATTAATAGTATTATATGAAGGTCAATCTGGTGAAGTTATATTTAGTATTTCCAATGTTGGCACTGCCGATATTAAATTTGCTATTCTAGAGTTATTGCCTTCTTCAAATGATGAGTATAATATAATTTCCGCTGAAAAAGTTTATGTTGGAAACCTAGAGAGCGACGATTTTGAAACAATTAATTACAAAATTCACGTTGATGGCGTTACAAAAAAAGAAGTGCCATTTAATCTGGTATTAAAATATAAAGATAACTTCAATAATCAATATGAAGATGTGCACCAGTTGCCTTTTAAGATATATTCAAAACGAGAAGCAGGCAAATTAGGGCTTGCAGATGTACCAGGGATAGGCTCATACTTATTTTCATCTATGATTGCCATGTTAATTATAGTGTTTACAACTTTCATGATACTTGACTGGATGACTAATAAAATGGCAAGATATAAAAGAATATTATGGTTAATTGTTATTCTGACTCCCGGAATAGGCGCGCTTGCATATTACTTTTTTGGGAGAAAAAAATCTGAAATATAATTTTATTTAAATTTGTAGGGGAAATATAATGAAAGCTTTATGTCTTAAAGAGCCATACGCGAGTTTAGTATTACAGGGGAAGAAAATAATAGAAACAAGGATTTGGAAAACAGATTATAGAGGAGATATCTTATTCTGTTGCAGTCAAAATCCTAAATCTAATATTTCAGGCAAAGCTTTTGCAATTGTTGAGCTTATAGAATGTAGGCCAATGCTTAAAAAAGATGAAAAAGCTGCATGTTGTAAAATATACCCAAGGGCAAATGCATGGTTATTAAAAAATATTAGGCCAATTAAGCCATTCCCTATAAAAGGTCAATTAAGTTTATTTGAAATAAAGTTCAAACCAAAAAAATGAAATATAATGGCTAAAATCATAATCGAATTGCGTGACGTCTGGAAAATTTATACGATGGGTAAAGTTGAAGTTAAAGCGCTTAGAGGTATTAATTTAAAAGTAAGACAGGGAGAATTTGTCGCTATTATGGGCCCTTCAGGTTCAGGCAAATCAACTTCTATGAACATGGTGGGTTCTTTAGATGTACCAACAACAGGCACCGTATTTTTAGACGGGCAAGATATTTCAAAATTATCTGAATCAGATCTGGCCCAGCTGAGGGGCAGAAAAATTGGCTTCATTTTTCAACAATTCAATCTTCTCAATACGTTATCGGCAATAGAGAATGTTATGCTCCCTATGATTTTTCAGAACATTAATAAACATAATCGTGAAATGCGGGCAAAGAAATTGCTTGAGCTAGTACAGTTAGGCCACAGATTACACCACAAACCTGCAGAAATGTCTGGCGGAGAACAACAAAGGGTCGCAATTGCAAGATCATTGGCAAATAATCCTGAAGTTATACTTGCCGATGAACCCACTGGAAATTTAGATACAAAAACAGGCAGGATAGTTATGGATTTTTTAAAATATTTAAACAAAAAGGAAAATCGAACAATCGTCATGGTTACTCACGATGAACATGTTGCAAAGGAAGCAAAAAGAATTACATTTTTGCGAGACGGAGAAATAATAAGTGATAGGACGGTAAGTTAAATGGACTTCCGTGATTATATGCTATTCACGTGGGGGCATATAAAACATAATTCTTTACGTACTTGGCTTACAATGATAGGTATATTTGTAGGAATAGCAACGATCGTATCTTTAATAAGCCTCGGTACTGGGTTAGAAGAAGCAATCACTTCAAGGTTTAGTTCACTTGGCGCAGACAAAATTATTGTACAAAATTCTCAAACACTGTTTGCTCCTCCGGGCCAAGGCACAGTTGATAAATTAAATGACCGCGATTTAAGAGTGGTTAAACAAACTAAAGGTTTTGAACTTGTAATTGGAAGGCTTTTAAGGTTTGAAAGTATAGGGTTTAAAAATAAAATTATTTTTGGGGCGATCATCAGCGTACCTTCAACTAGCCAGGGTGTTGAATTAATTAACGAGTTTATCGGTGTTAGCACTGTTGCCGGCAGGCAGTTAAAAGCAAATGACCGCGGTAAAATAGTAATGGGTTATGATTTTTATAATAAAGAACTGTTTGAGAAAAAACTGAGAGTGGGCGATAAAGTAACAATCAAAGATAAAAGTTTTTCGATTGCAGGGTTTTTACAAAGAACTGGCCAGCCATTTGGAGAAACATTTGTCATGATGAATGAAGAGGACATGAAAAATTTGCTTGATATTAATGATGAATGGGATATTATAGTTGGCAAAGTTGCAGAAGGCATTGATTCTGTTGCAGTAGGCAAAACACTAGACAAAAAATTTTTACAAGACAGGGGTTTAAAAGAATGGGAAAAAGATTATACAATACAAACTCCAGATGATATTATTGATTCTCTGGGTAATATTCTGCTCGTTGTTCAAGCAATTTTAGTGGGAATTGCCTCAATCTCTTTAATTGTTGGGGGGATAGGTATCATGAATACAATGTATACTGCTGTACTTGAAAGAACAGGGGAAATTGGCATCATAAAATCAATTGGAGCGAGGAATAGCACTGTTTTATTAATATTTTTATTTGAATCAGGTATGTTAGGTTTGGTCGGCGGACTTATAGGTTTATTATTGGGCGTAATATTGAGTTTAACTGTTCAATTTTTTGGAACTCTTTACTTTGGAACTCAATTACTTAACGCGTCATTTCCAACCTACTTAATGATTGGCGCACTACTTTTTTCTTTTAGCGTTGGTTCATTTGCAGGCACGTTTCCCGCAGTACGAGCATCACGGCTTAAGCCAGTTGACGCTTTGAGGTACAGAAAATGAACTTAAGAAAATTTAATTTTAATACCGCCCTTATTTTAGAATATCTCGAATTAGTGGTTAATAGTTTAAGAAAGCGTTATCTTCGTACTACTTTAACCATGATAGGAATCTTTATAGGCATTGCCGCTGTTGTTGCTCTTGTAAGTTTAAGTGAAGGCTTAAAATTAGCAGTCCAAGAACAGTTTGAAGCGCTGGGCGCTGATAAGTTAATTATTAGCTATAGGGGCGATGTTGTACCGGGCCTGTCTGCAAGTTCTGGTGGTTTGACTTTAAAAGATTACAAATTTATTAAACGCCTTAAACAAGTAGAAAATACAATATATTGGTACTTTGATTCTGCCAAAGTAGTATTTAAAGACCAAACCTTATTTTTGCCGGTTATTGCATATCCAACTGACGACAAGCAAGAACTTTTTAATGAAATGTGGTACTTTGATATTAAAACTGGAAGAACTCTTAAAAAAAATGACAAGTATAAAATTAATACAGGTATTGCATTTTTTGAAGATAAAGTGTTTTTAGACAATCTAAAAATACGGGATAAATTAACTATAAATGGCCTGGATTTTAAAATAGTTGGATATTATGAGCGGGTTGGAAATTCGCAGGATGACAAAAATATATTCATTGAAGAAGCTACATTTAAAGAGTTGTTTAATGTTGATGAACAGGTAAGTATAATGGTCGCAAAAGTGAGACCAAGTCTTAAGCCTTCAGCGGTTGCTAACATTATAGAAAAAAAGCTTAGGGAGTTTAGGGGTCTAAAAGAGGGCCAAGAAGATTTTGTGATACAAAGTTCAGAAGAGTTTATGAAAGCAGTCTCAGACATACTTAACATTATCCAAATAGTTTTAGTGGGTATTGCAGGCATTTCGTTATTTGTTGGCGGTATCGGGATAATGAATACCATGTACACTGCTGTAACCGAGCGTACTAAAGAAGTCGGAATTATGAAGGCAATTGGCGCCCGCAATGAAGACATTTTTTTAATGTTTTTAATAGAGTCCGGGTTACTGGGTTTTTCTGGCGGCCTGATAGGAATTTTAATAGGTATGGGTTTTGCAAAGTTAGTAGAATATTTTGCGCTGTCAATTTTAAAAACTAATTTACTTAGTCCGCAATTCTCAGGATTTTTAATATTAGGTTCATTATTCTTTGCATCATTTATCGGCGCAGTTTCTGGCACTTTCCCTGCAATGCAGGCGAGTAAGCTTGCGCCTATTGAGGCGCTTAGGTATGAATAAAAGTTGATAATATTTAAACATTCAGACAATAAAAAATCTGTTTATCAAAAGTTAACTTCGGTTCCATAAAAACTGAAAGTTCTGTCCGTAAAAGCTTCGCTCCTTGCGAACCGTTCATACTGCCAGTTATAAACTTGTTGGAAACACAGCGCTGTCCAGAAATTTTATTGTCTGTATATTATTATATAATTTGAAGTATAATGTAATCAAAAACGTTCTTGCAGTTATAGTTAAATCCGAAGTACTAATTGACAATGAAACGACTCTGGACAACGTAGGAAACACAGATTTTATAAATAACAACATATTTATTTTTAAGATAATGGCAGATCAAAACAGATTAATACAACTCGTCAAAGAAAACATTTCCCAAGGTTTTACAACTGCCCAGATAAAAACTAGCATGCTGGATTCGGGATGGCAGGAACAAGATATTGATATCGCCATTCTTGCGGCTACAGGTAAAAAAACAGGCTATGAAACAAAACCTAATCACGGTTTTAGCACATCTGCATTTTATATGGACTTAAAATTTAAACTTTCAAACATAACCCCATCATGGATAAACATAAAGACTATTGCTGGAGGGTTTGGAGTTTTATTAATCTTATTATCGGGTTATTTCTTTTACCCATTACTGTTTCCAGAACCAATTTGCGGCAATAATAAACTCGAAAAAGATGAAACTTCATTAACCTGCTGTGAAGATGCAGGATGTGATGGGGATTTAATATGTGAAAACGGCGAATGTCTTGCGCCAACACCCGCTTGTACAGAATGCCAATATTTAGACGGAAAAGTTTGTAAATCTTATACCTGTTGCGCCGATATAGATTGTGAGGCAGGAGATGCATGCGCAAATCCCAGCACAATACAATCTTCATGTATTGAACTTGAAGAGTCTTCATTTTCTTTAAAAGTAAATGAAGAAGGAATTTTCAAAGTTGACGGAGAGCCGCATATAGTTAAACTTTCAGATATTAATGATACTAGCGCAGAAGTAATAATCACATCCGAACCAATAATTGTTATAATATCAATCAATGAAACTAAACAAATTGATATTAATAATGATACTATAAAAGATATTGAAATAAATCTAATATCTATAAAAGGCAATAAAGCGGATATAACTCTTAAAAATCTTAAAAAAATTGAACCTAAACCAACACCGCAACAAACAATTACAGGAATGAAATGTTCAAAACATGTTCAATGTGATGATGGTAATGTTTTAACAAAAGATATATGTTCATTTGAGGCAGGTTCAAGGTTTGGTATTTGCCAAAATTGGGGTGAAGGAGATATACAGAATGAATGTGAAGAAGATAGCGAATGTGATGATGAATTGGATCTTACAAATGATGTTTGCTTTGGCATACCAAAAACCTGTCATTTTTTAGATATTACTGAATGTGAAAACGGAGATGGTTTTTGCGCATATGGATGTAGTTATGAGGCTGATTCTGATTGCCCTGAAACAAATACAACGGCAACAAACTCTACTGCATAAAAAATAAATATATATAAATCATAATGAATACCCTATGTGAATAATGATATACATAAACCAAATAAAACTCATAGAAAGGAACATCGAACCTAATAAAAATTTCTTAAACTGCTATATGAGACTGAAGATTTGACTGACGCAAACAAATGGTTTGACACTTTAGATTGTCTAGTTTCATTTGAACGAATATTAAATCAGGTCATGAATTTAGACCGATTTTTAGAAAAATGAAAAAAACATCAAATGTAACATTACAGATAAATTCGCCGGTCCCATATGAAATTAGGTATTGCGTAAATAATTTTGGAGAAAAAACAGATTTTACAATGGTTTATTGTCCCTATAATGAACATAATTTTAAAATTATTTCAAGACTTTATGAAGATGCTTTTCAAACCAAATTAGAAGACGAACCATCGCCGGATTATCTGCGAAAGTATTTTTTGGAAAGGATTCGACTAGGATTTTAAACCACTCTCTTAAATTTGCGTTCAAGCTCAGATATAGTAATAGTGATTATAGTGGGGCGTCCATGCGGGCAGGTAAACGGATTCTCGCACTGATATAATTTCATCATCAGTTTTTGCATATATCCAACTTCAATTCTGTCGCCCTGTTTGATAGATTTACGGCACGCCATTCTCGCTATAATACTATCTTTGATGTCTTCAAAGTTTCTGACACGTTTAGCATTTAACTCATCAATCATATCAAGTATAGTGCCTTTACCCATTTGCCGACCCATAATAACGGGAGTTGCCCTTACAAGGAAAGAATTACCGCCAAAATCTTCAACATCAAATCCAAATTTTTTAATAACTGGCAAATTATCCCGTAAGATTATTGCATCTGTTGGAGATAACTCAATATGTGTGGGAATTACTAATTGTTGGCTTCTTATGTAACCTGAAGCATATTGTTCATGAAAAAGTTCATAATTGACCCGCTCCTCTGCAGCGTGTTGGTCAATGATGCAAAAACCATCCTCATTCTCAGCAAGGATGTAACAGTTATGCACTAGCCCCAGTATCTTGAGAGAGGGCATTTTCTCGTCTTCAACTTCGGATGTAATTGATTCTAAGACTCTCTGCGCAAAACTGTCAACTCTAAACTTTTCAGCCACTGTTTGTTTTAGAGTGCCAACCTCAGCAAATTTTGTCTGAGTTGCGCCTTTAACATTTATTTCAGGAATATGCAGCGTACTTTCAAGCGCATCTTTTATGCCCTCATTAACAACTTCAGATACAAATTTTTCATCGCTGAACCTTATCTCCTTTTTTGTCGGATGCACATTAACATCAATCTTTGCAGGATCAATTGTTAAAGATAAAATTGCTACTGGAAACCTGTGTGAAAATAATAATGTGCCGTATGCATCATGCAGCGCATGCGATAAGATTGAGCTTTGTATATACCTTCCATTTACATAAAAAGATTGTTGTGTCTTATCTGCCCGGGTTAAAGAAGATTTAGAGGTGTAGCCAGCTATCTTGATTCCGTTCTTTTCATAAAACACCGGAATCAACTCTTTTGCTATATCCTTGCCATATATGTTCAATATGTTTCCCAATTTATCGCGTACTGCAGGAGAATTAAGCACGGGATTGCCGTTGTGAAGTAACCTAAAATATTTGCCAGGATTTATTAAAGCATACCTGATAACAAGATCAGTTATCTTTTTTGCTTCATTTAAAATGTTTTCTAAATATTTTTTCCTTGCGGGCGTATTAAAAAACAAATTTGTAACTTCAATTATTGTGCCAACTGTACTTGAAACTTCTTTTTTGACTTTTATAACCCCATCTTCAACCTCAATAAAATTTCCATACAGAAAATCATTAGTCCTCGATGTAATGCGCAGATTTGAGACCGATGCAATAGATGCGAGAGCTTCACCGCGAAAACCTAATGTATTAATATTGAACAAATCTGTAACATCCTTTATTTTTGAAGTTGCATGTTTTTCCACACACAAGACTATGTCTCTTGGCCCCATGCCCAGACCATTATCTTTAACTTTAATCAAAGATTTGCCGCCTTCAACAATCTCAATGTGTATATTAGTTGCGCCCGCATCTAAAGAATTCTCAATTAGCTCTTTAACAACTGATACAGGACCTTCTATCACTTCACCAGCTGCTATCTTATTTATCAAATTTGAGTCTAATAATCTTATGACCATACAAAACCTGAGAACATTGGTATTTTATAATATTATCGTGGTAGAATATATGCGGTAGAATGTAGGTGATAGAGTTTTTGTGAATGAGTAACTATTATTAAAATCTAAAACTATTTAATTATCAATTTTTTAAGTTATTTAATCATCTATTCAAGATTCATTGTAATTACCTATAATAGGATTACCTTATTTACGGTATAAACTTTTCATATTATAGAAATGCATAGCTCTTGCCGGTTTAGTTACATGTCTCATGTTACCTATCTCATTCTGAAAAGTAAGCCAAATTTATATAGGTATATTATTCTGCAATAACTCTCTTACCTATTTAAACATGAACATACTAATTAAGAATGAAACGACTCTGGATAACACTGTAAAGTAACAAAACTTATATATTTGAACTTTCTAAAATTTAATATGGAGTTAATAACAATATATAGATCAGATAATGAAAAGATTAATCTCATGGGTCCCTGGGCGAAAGAAGAGAATGTAGCATATGTCTTTGGTATGGAGCAAGGATATAATTTTTTGTATATTATGATTATTAGTGTAGAAGAGTTTAATGAAAATTTTAAAGCTTCAGGCTATGGGTTTATTCCAATACGAAAATATGAGTATGTAAAACTTCAAAGAAAACCTATCTCTTAAACCCAGTCAACTAATCCCCCCTGAACTTCTTCCTTCTTATTCACATTTTTAACAATTTTGTCAGAACCTTCAAGTTTGCCCATAATCTGCTTACTTCTAGAAATAATTTCGGCAGGCACACCCGCCAACTTTGCTACCTGTATCCCATAACTTTTATCAGTACCACCTTCTATCAATTTTCTTAAAAAAACAATATCATCATCAGTTTCATTAACTGCAATGTTATAATTTTTTATTGACGAATATTTTTCAGCAAGATGGTTTAACTGGTGATAATGCGTAGCAAATAATGTTTTTGCTTTGATATTATCGTGTATATACTCGGCAACTGCCCATGCAATACTAATTCCGTCAAAAGTTGAAGTGCCCCTGCCAATCTCATCTAAAATAATTAAGGATTTAGAAGTTGCATTATTCAGAATATTTGCCGTTTCCAGCATTTCAACCATGAATGTGCTTTGTCCCATTGTCAAATCATCATAAGCCCCAACACGAGTAAAAATCCTATCAACTATGCAAACATTGGCTTTTGAACAAGGAACAAAAGAACCAAGCTGCGCAAGTAACTGGACAAGAGCAACTTGCCGCATTGCTGTGCTCTTTCCGGACATATTAGGCCCAGTTATAATCTGCAATCTGTTGTCATTAGTCAAATAAAAATCATTAGGCACAAAACTTTCCGTCAATGTTTCAACGACTGGATGCCTGCAATTTTTTAGCTCAATAACCTCGCCATCATTTATTGTAGGTTTTGTATAATTATTTTCAACTGCAACAATTGCCAGAGATACGAAAACATCCAGCTCTGCAATTCTTAAAGCGCTTTTACTGATATCTTCAAAATACGCCGAAACTTTTTTAAGAACTTCCATAAGCAGATCATATTCCAATGAATGAATTCTTTCTTCAGCGCTTAATATTATATCCTCTTTTTCTTTTAATTCAGGAGTAATATAACGTTCAGCATTGACTAAAGTCTGTTTTCTCATATAATCTGCCGGCACTGAACCAATGTTTGCATGGCTGATTGTGATATAATATCCAAAGACTTTATTAAACCCCACTTTTAATGTTCTTATGCCGGTGCGTGCCCTCTCTTTCTCCTCAAATAAAACCATCCAATCTTTAGTATTATATGCCAAATGCCTAATCTCATCGAGTTCATTGTTGTAACCTTTCTTGATAAGATTACCTTCTCTTAATGTTAAAGAAGGTTCATCTTTGACTGCCGTTTCTATTAATGATACTGCTTCATTAAGTAAGGGCATTTCTTTTATCTTTTGCATAAGTTCCCCTTCTTTTCCGCTAAGAAGTTCTTTTATTTTGGGGATATGGTTAAGTGAATTACGCAAAGAAATCAAATCGCGGGCATTTGCATTTCCGTACATGACTCTGCTGATAGTCCGTTCAATATCATTTATGTCTTTAAGGATATCAATTAATTCTGCCCGTAACAATGTATCGTTATAAAGCTCGCTGATGCAGTTCAGTCGTTGGTTAATTAAACTTTTTTCAATTAGCGGTTCAAGTATAAACTTTTTTAAAAGCCGGATGCCCATTGCAGTCTGAGTCTTATTCAAAACTGAAAACAAACTGCCCCGCGCAGAATTCTCTTTAATGTTTGTTAATAACTCTAAATTCCGCATAGTTGATGAATCAAGCACCATGTGAGATGAAGGAACATATAACTTAATCTTATTAATATATTTCAGCGAAGTTTTTTGTGTATTTCTTAAGTAATGAACTAATGCGCCAGCTGCCGAAATACTTAACTCTTTATCTTCAATCCCAAAACCTTGTAATGTTGTTACACTAAAATGATTTAAGAGATTAGGATAAGCAATAGTTTTGGTAAAATAATGGTCATTATATGGATTAATAAAGCCTTTTAATTTATTAAGGAGTTCTTTGTTAACCTTTAAAGATTCAGGGATTAATATTTCTGCTGGATTAAACCTTGTAATCTCATTAAAAAGTTTAGATTCATCGTCTACTTCCGATACTATGAATTCTCCAGTTGAAAGTTCAACAATTGCAAGCCCAAAATTATCCGCTTTAGGGTATAAACACATTAAGTAATTATTATTTGAAGGTTCAAGCATATTAGCATCAACCATCGTACCTGGCGTCACAACCCTGATAACTCCGCGTTTAACTATGCCCTTTGCATGCTTCGGATCTTCTAATTGTTCGCATATCGCAACCTTATAACCCTTTTTAACAAAACGTCCGAGATAATTGTCTAATGCGTGATAAGGGATACCTGCAAGTGGTGCCCGACTTTCACCTTTACCCCTGGAAGTCAGGGTAATTTCAAGTTCTCTGGTGGCAGTTTCTGCGTCTTCATAAAACATTTCATAAAAATCACCCATTCTAAACATTATAACGCAATCCGGATATTGCTTTTTCATCTCAACAAATTGTTCCATTGCAGGCGTTAATTTTTTCCCAACTAAATAATCCATGAAAACTTACTACATAGAAACGATTTATATGTTTTTGTATACTTAGAAATGTAATTAAGATAAATTTATATATTAAAAACTATTAAAAATAATGATGGCACCAAAAGCGCAAGCTGCAATGGAATTCTTGATGACTTATGGTTGGGCGATTTTAGTAGTTCTTGTGGTTATAGGAGCTTTAGCATATTTTGGAGTTTTAAGTCCAACAAGTATATTGCCCGAAAAATGTTTTTTCCAAGTAGGTTTAGAATGTGAACAGTATGTTGTAGGCAATGGACAAGCACAGTTTATTGTTCGTAATAATTTAGGTAAAAAATTGACAATAAACAGTTTAAAACTTATCGATGAAAATAACAATGAAGTTTGTAGTACTTTGAGCGCAGTTTCCGGCATAGATAATGAGAAAAGTGGAACTATTACAACTTTTTGTAATATTAATAGTAATCCCGGCGACAAAAAAAAATTTACTGTAGAAATTGAATATTATACAGGGAATGAAATATCATTCACGCATACGGCTAATGGAGAATTATTGAGTATTATTGAGGAGTTAGATTCCCCAAATATACCTTCACCCGGTGAAATGGTTTTATATTCTTCATTTGATAACCCCCTGGATGAAAAAACTATTGATATGGGTAATGGTATAATAGGGACATGCACTGATCCGAAATGTCCAATATATCTAGATAACCAAGGGATTCTGGGCGGAGCATACAGTTTTGAGGGGGATGATTTTATTTCAATTCCAGATGAGGATAGCTTGACAAGACAAATATTTTCAATTTCGGTTTGGGTTAAGCCTTCCGAATTAAGTGAATATGATGAAATTATTTCAAAATACAACGAATTTCTAATCAGAAGGAATGGGGCATATATTCTTTTCTATCTCTATGAAGCGGCTAAACCTACAGCGAAATGGGAACCTAGAGTACCAGGTATAACTCTTGTTGATACGGTTAATTGGCATCACATTGTAGTAACTTATGACGGTCGATACATGTCTAGTTATGTAAACGGGATACTACAAGGTACTATAGATAGAGGAATTACTTTAACCAATAGCCCATATAATCTTGAAATTGGATCATGGGGTTCTGGAGCTAATGCATTCCATGGATTAATTGACGAAGTAATATTTTGGGATAAAGCGTTATTACCTTCAGAAGTTTCTACACTATACAATAGTTATTCTTGAACCTAATAATCCTTTTAAGGTAGTTTGATGTTGTTTTTTCTTATGTTAATTAAATCGCTTAAATTGAAAAACATACGAAGTTATAAGAATGAAATTATTAATTTTCCGGCAGGTTCCACTTTACTTGCCGGAGACATCGGTGCAGGAAAATCGACTATACTTCTGGCGATTGAATTTGCGCTTTTCGGTTTACGTCGAAAATATCTGACAGGACCTGCCTTGCTGCGCAAAGGCGCAAGAGAGGGGGAGGTTGAACTTGCCTTTTCATTGCCAAATAAAGAAATTATTGTTAAACGTGTTTTAAAAAAAAACAATAAAACAGTTGAACAAAGTTCGGGACACATCATTCTTAACGGAGTTAAACAAGATTTGACTGCTGTCGAGTTAAAAGCAAAAATGTTAGAACTCTTAAATTATCCGATGGAATTACTGAATAAATCCAAAAATTTGATTTATACTTATACGGTCTATACTCCGCAGGAAGAAATGAAATCAATTTTAACAGAGGAACCGGATATAAGGTTAGACGTCCTAAGAAAAGTGTTTGGATTCAGCAAATACAAGGTTATTCGGGAAAACAGCATGATTGCATTTAAAGAAATGCGCAATAAAGTTAAAGTGTTTGAAGGAAACACGACAGATTTAACTGAAAAAATAAAGTTTAAAGAACAATATATGCAGGAATTAAACCGCTCAGAAAAAATTTTGGAAGACACGGTTAAAAAAATAAATATTATAAAACTTGACATGGGAAAAAAAAAAAGTGAAATGCATGCGCTTGAAAAACAAAGAGAAGAATTACAGGGATTAAACCAAAGCTTGTTAAATGTAAAAATTAGAGTTGAAGAACGGATAAAAAATAAAAATTTAATCCTTGCAAATATAATTAATACTGAAGAAGAGCTAAACTTGCTAAAAAATCGGATTGATGCTTTGATTCTTGTTAAACCTCTAAATACAAAAGAAGAAATTGAAAAAGAATTAAAAAATAAAGAAAGTTTAGTTTATAGCGTAATTAACCAGGAAAATGCAGTTAAAATTAAACTTGTACAGTTCCAAGCATCAATAACTTTATTGGAGAAAGAAATTAATGAATTAAATTTAAAATCTAAAGAGTATGAAATTGACGTGTTAGAGCTTAATAAACTTTATACCGAGATTGCAGGTAAAAACACAATACAGACAAAACAAAAAGAGCTTGAACAGAGGTTTATTAAAATTAATGAAAAAATTCAGGAATTTAATCTAAAAAAATACACTGCTCTAGAAACCATAGAAAAGATAACCCGGCTTGATAACTGCCCATTATGCTTGCAGGAAGTTTCACATATGCACAAAAATCAGATTCATTCAACTGAAACTGATAAAATTAGCGTGTTAAATGATCGGTTAAACAAAAGTTTTCAAGAAAAAAGCATAATTGAAACTGAACTTAACAATATTTCTGATTTTTTAGAAAATTTAGGGGTTAAAGAGTCAGGATATATTAGGTTAAAATTGAAAATTGAAATGTTTAACCCTTCAAAGATTAAAGACAAACATGAACAATTAAATGAGTTAACAAACTTTAAACAAGATTATAATTTTAAATTACAAGAAATTTTAAAGAATGATGTAATCACTATCAAAAACGAGATAGATAAGCTGAGGCAAGAATTAAAAGTTTGGCAAAGGTATGAATTTTCTGCAAAAGATAAATTGGATTGGAAAAAACGTTCAGAAACTCTTGCAGTGTTAAAAATAAAACAACAAGAACAGTTAGCTGAAATTGAAAGGGAAACTATTGATCTTGAATCTAATAAAAAAACGTTTATAGGGAGTCTTGAAAAATATAAAGATTTAGAAATTAAATTTAAGATATTAAAAGAAGAAATCGAAAATATCAACACAATTGAGAAAGAGTTAATCGCAAACCAAGCCACTCAAAAAAAAGGAATAATTGACCTTGAAAGACAATTGCAAATTTTAGCTGTTGAAATTGACAAAAAAGAAAAACAAGCAAAAGAAATGAACAAATTAAACCAAATGATTAATTGGCTAAATAAAAGTTTTATCCCGTTAACAGTGACAATTGAACAACAAATGATGGCACATGTATATAATTTATTTGATGAATTATTTAAAAAATGGTTAAATATGTTAATCGAAGATGATTTATTAACTGTTAGCTTGGATCAAGAGTTCAGCCCTTTAATATGTCAAAATGGATTTGATGTTGAATATGAACATTTATCAGGAGGAGAAAAAACATCTATTGCTTTGGCCTACAGATTAGCGCTAAATAAAATAGTAAATGAATTATACCGCGGTATTGGCACATACGATATAATCATATTAGATGAACCAACCGATGGATTTTCTCATGAACATTTAGATAAGTTAAAAGACGTATTTGATGAGTTGAAAATGAATCAGTTAATTATTGTTTCTCACGAAAATAAAATTGAAAGTTTTGTTGAACACGTTGTGCATATTGTTAAGAATGAACACGTTAGTGTTGTGAGTGATTAATTTTTGGAGCGATTTTATAAGAAACTATAGCTGAAACAATTATAACTGACCATAGCATTAATTGGGTAATTAAACCTAAAGCAAATAAAACTATATTCATAACTAAAATAATAATTAGTGATACGGAAATTGCTTGCAACCAGCGATTCATTTTCTTCTGTGTCTATGTATTTTTTGGAACCAGAGCAGATATATAATAGGCAAAATCCCTAATGTGTTAAGCAAAAGCATTATAATAAACCAATAAACCTGGCCATTTTTAGCAGCTTTCCACATACCAATGCCTTCCCAAATTGCTGTCCACAATAATGAAATTCCCAGAAGCATTAAACTGACTCCTTCAAAAATGGGGTATGTTAGCATTTTTTAGTTCACTTGTTATTATTTGGGGCAGTTACCTTTATAAAATATTCTATATTCTGAAATAATTATGACCAAAAAAGTTTGGTTTGGACGATGTATATTTTTAAGTTGGTACTGTGATATTGGTACTTGCCAGTTTTGTTACCGTGCAACTATTAAAAGCCGTATATCGCATGCAGAACATGCCAAAAGATCGCTTAGCTCAATATTAGTTGAAGCGTTGCTTGCAAAGAATTTAAGATGGCGTA
This sequence comes from Candidatus Woesearchaeota archaeon, assembly GCA_018303425.1. Taxonomy (NCBI): domain Archaea; kingdom Nanobdellati; phylum Candidatus Woesearchaeota; species Candidatus Woesearchaeota archaeon. Next base: position 48,927 of record JAGVYF010000033.1, read on the forward strand.
TTGAATTTTTAACTGGCGGTTATAAGATATATCCAATGCCCGAATTAGTTGAAATTACTCGGTTAGTAAGTTCCATATACGGCAAAAAGATATGGTTAAACCTTGGAGTTTTGTCTAAAGAAGACTTGAACCAGTTTAGGCCTTATGTTAAAGGTATAGTTGCATCTATCGAATGCATCAATCCTAAATTACACGATAAAATTTGCCCAGATAAACAAATTCAGCCATATGAAGAAATGTTTTCTTATGCAGGCGACCTGAAAAAATCTATAACAATTGTGATAGGCCTTGGCGAAGTTCGCAAAGATTTTTCATTGTTAAAACAATTTATTGAAAAGCATAAACTTAACAGGATTACTTTCTATGCTCTAAAACCTGTAACTGGTACCCCGTTTAGTCATGGACCAACTGAAGAAGAGTATACTTGGTGGATTTCTGAAACACGAAAAGCGTTTCCGGATTTACAAATTATCGCGGGCATTACCCCTAGAACAGTTAACTATGTATTACCTGTACTGGAAGCTGGAGCTGATGCTATCACTAAATTTCCGGCAACTAAAAAATTTGGTTCTGCTGATGCAATATCATTTGAAAAGCAAGTTAAGGAAGCAGGCCATGAGTTTGTCAGTACATTGACTAAATTACCTGATGTTAATTGGGATGCGCAGATTTCTGAACTAGATATTCCCGAAAAAATGAAACGGGATGTTAAGGAACAGCTTGAGATGTATCTGAAAAGGATGAAGCAGTAAGCTTTATATAAGCTAATTCTTTTGTAAGTGTATGAGTAAAGAAAATAAGATTGGTTTAACCGTTAAGAAATCAAATGATTTTAGTGAATGGTTCACTCAAATTCTACAGAAAGCAGATTTAACTGATTATACTGAAGTTTCCGGTTGTATAGTATTCAAACCAAGAATCTGGGCAGTCTGGGAAAAGATAAGAGATGAAGTTGATACAAGGATTAAACCTTTGGGTATTAAAAATGTTTATTTTCCAATGTTTATTCCTGAAAAATTTTTGACAAAAGAAGCCGACCATGTCAAAGGATTTGCGCCTGAAGTCGCATGGGTAACTCATGCAGGCAATACAAAATTAAGTGAACGGTTGGCTGTACGTCCTACATCTGAAGCTATCATGTATCCTTCATTCTCAAATTGGACAAGGTCATGGAGAGATTTGCCTATAAAACTAAACCAATGGAGTAATGTTGTAAGATGGGAATTTAAGCATGCAACTCCTTTACTTAGAACCAGAGAATTCTTATTTAATGAAGGACACACGGTTTTTGCTACCGAAGAAGAAGCTTTAGCTGAACAAAAACAAATAATTGATATGTATACAGATATTTGCGAAAATTATTTGGCAATACCCGCGCATATTGGAAATAAAAGTGAAAAAGAAAAGTTTGCTGGCGCAGTATTTACAACCTCAATGGAATTTTACATGCCTAATGGCCGTTCTATTCAAGGACCTGATTTTCACCATAACGGACAAAACTTTGCAAAAGCTTACGAGATTAAATATTTAGACCAAACCGAAAAAGAACAATATGCATGGCAAAATACCTGGGCAATCTCATCCCGGATGCTTGGTGTAGCTGTTGCGGTGCATAGTGATGATAATGGTTTGGTTCTGCCGCCTAAAATCGCTTCTGAACAAATTGTTATTGTACCTATATTATTTGATGATACTAAAAAAAAAGTCCTTGCTAAAGCTGAAGAGATTAAAAAAAAACTAGATAAGCAAAAATTAAAAGTTATCCTTGATGATAGAAATGAATATTCAGCAGGATGGAAATTTAATGAATGGGAATTGAAAGGAGTTCCCATACGTATCGAACTTGGACCAAAAGATATTGAAAATGGCACTGCAATACTGGTTAGGCGTGATACTTTAAAAAAAGAATCTGTCAAACTGGAAGATATACATAAACAAGTGCCTAAAATGCTAGATGATATGCAAAAAAGTTTGTTCAAGAAAGCTAAAAAAATGTTAGAAGATAATACCTTGGAAGTTAAAAACAGGAAAGAGTTCTTGGAAGCTGTTGATAACAAGAAAATTGTACAGGCTTATTGGTGCGCTGAAAGAAAGTGTGAAGATTTGATTAAAGATGAAACAAATGGCGTTAAAACTCTTAACAGCCCATTTAAACAGCCTTCGATGAAAGGTAAAAAATGCATATATTGTGGTAAAGATGCTAAAATGTATTTCTTATTCGGGCGTTCTTATTAATTAGATTTTGCTGTAACATTTAATATAGATAATTTTTATAAGAAAATAATATGCCTAAGAAAAGTTAAATTTATAAACCATTTCTAGTTCTATTCTTTTATGCTGCGATCGCATAACTCGGTAGTGCGCTGGCCTTGAGAGCCAGTTTCCTTAGGGATTTCCCGGTTCAAATCCGGGTCGCAGCGCTATTTTTTAAGCAATTTTTATGTGAAATTAGATCATTCTTATTTTAATTCTTTACCATATAAAAATCTACTAAAAAAATAAACTAAAAAAACACAAGTTTTATAAACTAATCTTCATTCATATATATAAAGTTATTGTAGTCATTATTAATTGACTTTTTTAAAAAAATATGAAATAGATACTAAAACATAATTAATATTCATAAAATTTAAGCTCATACAAAAAATTTGCGCTTAGAAAACCAGGAGGTTTTAAATATGTCAATGGTAAAAAAATGCCCGGAATGTGGAAGTATAAATTTATTTTGGAACCAAGAAAAAGGAGAAATTATTTGTAAAGACTGTGGTCTTGTTATTGAAGATAAAATGGTTGATTTTAGCCAGGAATGGAGAGCATTTGACTCTGAAGGGGTAGAAAGAAAACGCAGAACCGGCGCACCTATGACTTATACTGAATATGACAAAGGTTTAGGCACAGAAGTGGGCCAAAAAGGAGATTTATTAAAATTACAAGGAAAAAGTAGAAGTAAATTTTTTAGATTAAGAAAATGGCAATATAGAATAAGTACTGCTATTGAAAGAAATTTAAAACTTGCGCTCGCTGAACTTAAAAGAGTATCAAGCTACTTAAAATTACCTAAATCTGTAGAAGAAGAAGCTGCAAGAATTTATACGCAAGCTGTGCAAAGAGGTCTTGTGCGGGGCCGTTCAATGGAATCTGTTGTTGCGGGCGCATTATACGCTGCTTGCAGAAGGCATGAAGTTCCAAGAACACTTGACGAGCTTGCAGAAAGTTCAAACATCGAAAAGAAAGAAATAGGTAGAACTTATAGATTTATAACAAGAGAACTCGGAATAAGTATCCTACCAAGCAACCCTGCGGATTACATCGCAAGATTTAGCTCAGCTTTAAAACTTAACCCTGAAACTCAGTCAACTGCAATAGAAATTCTGGAAAAAGCGCAAAAGGCCGAACTTACATCCGGTAGAGGTCCAACTGGTATAGCTGCTGCATCTTTATATGTTGCGGCATTATTACATGGCGAAAAACGCACACAAAGAGAAGTTGCGGATGTAGCCGGTGTAACTGAAGTTACTATTAGAAATAGGTATAAAGAGTTGCTTGAAAAGCTTAAACTTGGCAGCGATGTTAAAAAAGTAAAGAAAAAAAATAAACCTTAATTTGTCAAAAGCTCACTATAAACCAGGTATTTTGGCTATTGAATAACCCCAGTTAAAAATAATTGAAAAGGGGGGGGATATTTTAATTTATTTTATCGTATTCATTAAGTTTATACATTAAAAAGGCAATATCAATATAAGTTGACCAATCTTTTTCATACCTATCTGCCTTAAGCTTAGCCATCATTCTTAATTTAGGTTGAATATAATTTTTTAAAGCATACAGCGCATGATAAACAAACATCGGGTTAGAAGATAATCCCTTTTTAATTGATTTGTTAATAATCTCAATTGTCATTTCATTTGAATAAAACCTAGTCTTAATTTCAAGATCATCCATACTCAAACACCTTCATCATCTATAATAAGATTCTAAAGATTAATAAAATAAACATTAAATAATTTCCTGAAAATGATTTATCAATATATTTCTCTTTATCATCATTATAAAATAATCCGTAACCCTTATCAAGTTTGGGAATACTAATAATATTTAACCTTTTAACCTTATCAAAATTTACAATGTTGAATAATTCGTTTTTATCTGCAAAAATCACGCATGTGAACATAGAATTAAAATTAAAGTATGCTATTTATAATTTTACCTAAAATCTTTTTATCATAAGACTTTTTATAATCTCTGGAAAGTTCTCTAAGTTTGGTAATATTTATAAAAACTTTCTTCTTTTTTAAATCTGGTTTCATCATAGATAAATATTGGCAAAATTGCGTAACATTATGCGGTTTTGTTGATTTATTTGCTCTCTCAAAATCTAATAAAATAGGCGTTGATTTAATTAAAATATGTTTATGGGGATGATGCATCTCCTCTTTATTAATCTTTAATTTATCCATTTCATAGCATTGCTGAAATAAATTCCGGATAACTACCATAATATCCTCTTTATTTGATTCTTTCACATACTGCGGGAAAAATTGCCCATCGATATAATCATATATAAAATAATCATTAGTTGCTTTTAAAACTTTAGGACCGATTTTTTTTTTATTTAAAACCTTTAAAATTTCTACCTCATTCTTGATTCTGCCGCAGGCTTTAGATTTAGGATTTTTTAATTTAATTGTAACTTTTTTATTTTTAAATTTACCAGTATAAATATATCCCCTATGGCCTTTATTTAAAAACCTAAACTCCTTAATCTCATTTAATTTTTTTAATAACGGAGTTTTATCAATCTGATACAAATAAAGTTGTTCAAACATTGGCAAAATCTCTGTCTCTATAAGTTTAAACTGAAAAAGGCATTTATTAATAATTTCATCAACATAATCTTTATTTGTTAAGGAACTAAACACTAGCAAAATTTTACCATTATCTTCAAGATATTCATTAGCTTGCTCAAGAAACGTTTCAATAACCTCATAACCATGTTTACCCCCGGTAGTAATTTGTCTTGATGCCGTGTCTTCAAGTTTATCTTCCGGAAGATATGGTGGGTTAAAAATAATAAGATTATATCTTTGTTTTATATTTTGAAATAAATTTGAAATCTTGAATTCAATTATTTTATCAGAATTGGCTTTTGCATAATCAATTGCTTCCGGATTAACATCAACAGCCGTAACTTTTTGAGTATACTTTAATGCCTCTCTAGCAAGAATGCCTGAACCTGTACCCATATCTAACACTTGGCCTGAAGCGTATTTTTTAATGAATTTTAATATTAAATTAGTGTCCTCTTGTGGTTCGTATATCATAGAGATTTGGGGAAATAGTTTCCTATATATAGTTTTCGGTAGATTAATTATATATCTCATCTATTCAATTAATTATATGTCTCATCTATTCGACTAATATATTCTTTAATCCTGTGTATTATAGATGTTAAAAGATAACGCTCTAATTTATCGTTAAAAACTTCACCAAGTTTAGAAAACTCCGTAATCCTATAATTATTAATTACTTTTTCTACTAACATAATATCTCTTAAACGTTTTAATTGTCTCCTGATATTTGAAGAGGCAATTCCGCTCATCGGTAAGTTATATTTTTTTCTATTTGTAATTACTAAAGCCCTTATCTCTTCCGAAGTAAGCTCCTGTCTCTTATTTCTTTGCCGAAGCAATACATCTAAAATGTCTACCATAACATCTCTAGAATCTCCGGGTTGTAACATTCCCAGTGATAAACAAAGTTTTCTAACTAATTCACGCTCTTGAATTGATTCAGGTTTTTCGTATCTTCTAAGAATTAACTCATTCAATGGCGTGTCCCTGGAAATACTTGGAGCTTTAGTCATTTTTTCACCTCATGTTATCATAAACTAAAAAATATTATCAATAATGATAACTTCCCCATTTATAAGTTTCACGCATAAATGTCCAGTGTCCAGTGCGCTAATCACCAAAAATCAAAAATTAAATAAACGCTTTATTATAATGGTTGCATAGCTTCCTTTAGGTAAAGTAAAACATACCTTTATTTTGTATTTATTACGCAAAAATTCGTCATTTGTAGGAGAAGAAATAGAAATGTTTGCGGGGGCAATTATAATCTCACGTTTATATGTTTTAAAAAAATTCCCTGAAATATTAATATCAAAATCTTTTAAATCTAATTTTTCTTTTTCTAAAACCGTTTTTATAATTTCTTTTTCATATGACTCTACTTGCATATTTGAACTGAGTGTCTGAAATGATTTAGGCAGTCCGTTAATACTTTGTTTAAAAAATAACAAGCTTCCAACATTATATTTTACGGAGTAAAGAGAATGCTTATCAAAATGTTTTTTTAATAATAATTTAATGCACTCATTCCAAAGATAACTCTGATAGGCAAAAACGAACATTTCCCTTGCATTAGCAGGTATTTTCTGATAAGCTTTTAACCAATCCCTAGTTTTTTGATATGTATCAACAATATGTGATAAACACCTTGTTTTTAATTTAACTGGTTTCCCCCAATTATTTAAAATTAAAATTTTATCCTGTTTTATTTTTTTAATTTCAAACTTTGAAAAAGAAGTAAGATAAATTTTTACAGCAGTTTCATAATCCTTTTTAATTATATATTTAATGATAAAATCCTTATTATGTACGCTCCCAAATCTTTGGGAATCATAATAATTAGGAACAGATAAATCATTACATTTTGTAGAAATTCCATGTAACTCCCTTCCAGTTATGCCCCTGATAATAATTTCGAATCTATTTCCGCGCAAATCGCCTATCTTGATGGGATTATTCAAATAACCCAATAAAATTAAGGAAAAATTATTTTCAGACAATATTTTTAGTTCATATTTATCATCCAATGTCAAATATTGTTCAGTTACTGCATGTTTATCTTTTAATCCCGCAATGCCGAAAGCACCGCGAGGTATTTGGTTTGTTCTGGAAAGATAATCAACTAAATCGAAAGTTTCCAAATTTTTTTTTTTGAGAAGATAAAGTTTATATTTGCCTCTTTTAAGAATATTAAACTTATTTAATTCAAATACTTTAAAATCTTCAGGTATTCTTCTAATTTTGATTCCCATTTTATTAAATAAAACTATCTTGTTTTTTTCAAAAAATTATTTAATCTTACCGGTTTGCCAATCGTGGAGTATCATTCTTGAAGCCCGAACCTGATCAGGACAATTACCTTTTTTTAATAAATTTCTTTTCTTTGCGATTGCCACAATTGATTCTTCAAAGTCTTCTGAAATCTCTATCCCATAGTAAGCTTCAATCTTACCGGGAAATTTTTCCATTAAATCTGTTACAGCCACATCAGGATTTTCTACTTTATTAAATTCAGTTGCTCCAATAAATGCATGCTTATTTTTATCCTTTTCCATAAACGGAATTACACCCGGACTGTCAATAAATAAAATTTTATTATCGGCTTTAATTTTCATTGCACCCTTAGTAAACCCACTTACGGAACTAGAGGGAGCCGAGTTTTTACCCTTCACCGCGTTAATTAACGAAGATTTACCTACATTTGGATAACCTAAAACACCAACTACAAATTTTTCTTTGTCCTTGTAATGTATTTTACCTACCATTAAAATTTGTTTTCTTAATAAAGTAGTGCCTAGATGCTTTACTGAAGAAATAAACACAGAAGGTTTTAGAACGATCTTATCTAAAATAGTTTTATCGACAAGATCGCATTTTGTTATAACATAAATTAAGGGTTTTTTTGATGCCTTAACATTCTCTTCAACTTCAGGATTTCTAGTTTCATTTATAAACCGGGCATCTAACACTAATATTAAAATATCCGAATCTTTTATCACTTTATGAACAATATCCCAAAAATTTTTTAACATAAAAATATATTAATTGAATCCAATATAAATACTTACTGATTATTAATTATTCCATCTAAATAGTCTTTTAATATATCTAATATAAATTTAAAGTCTGTAAGAACTCTCTTGCTTATTTAATTAAATACGAACACACTAATTGTCAATTAAACGATAGCGCCAACTTAACGTAATATTTATAAAGCTAAAGCAACTAACTTATATTGGTGATGTTACATGAAAAGATTTAGTGCAGTATTATTTATTTTAATTTTAGTTAGTTCTTTAGTAACGGCATACCACAACGACGAAGAAGTTGGGAGTAATCCTGAAACTGGTGTTATGGTTGATGCAGTTGATCAAGATCGCCCTGAACCAATAATAGCTAAAGAAGAGAAAGCTATGAATGATAAAGCGGCAGAATCTGTGCCCAAAATAATGGCAGAAAACAAAAGCACTGAAATGGCTGGACAAGTGAAAGCTAAAATGCAAGATAAAATAAAAGGTCTTGAAAATGCTTTAACTAAAGTTACCAATGAAAATGCTATACAGAGACTAGAACAAAATCTGATAAAATTCCAAGAACATTTACAAGCAAGATTTGAAAGAATGGAAAATGTTGAAGTTGAAGAAGTTAACGAGGAAACCGGGGCAGTTACAATCAAAGCTCAGGAACCGGTGAAATTTTTAGGTTTTATCAACGGTAAAGCAACAAAGAGATTTGAACTAGACAACAACGGAAACGTAACTGAAAAACATCCGTGGTATAGTTTTTTATATGCTGAAGATTCGGAATAAGATTCTTATTTTTTCTTTTATTTAGGTATATTTTTAAATTAATAATCATTTTATTTAATTATGACCTTAAAATCAATAGGGGAAATTTTAGTGCCGGATTATTCTAATGGCGGAAAACAATATCCCCTTTTGCACCATAAGGAATGGGATGAAAAAGTCAAAGAAATTGTGGGCGGATTAACTATATTGAAAACTGCCAAAGGAGAATGGATAAATCAAGATGAAATTTTGTTTATTGACAAAATGATTCCTGTGAGAATTTATTGCACTGAATTTGAAATAGACAAAATTATTCAACTAACTCTAAACCATTATGACCAAGAAGCTGTTTTGGCATATGAAATTAGTTCCAATGTCAAATTAATTAAAAGAAAATAACTCTATTTACCTAGAGCTTGTTTAAGATCCATAGCGTGTTCTTGTTCTATTGCAAGAATGTTCCGTAACTGAGTTGCAAGTGCAAATTCTTGCAACGCTTCCGCCTGAACAATTCTTTCTTTATACCTACGAATTGCATCTTCTTCTCCCATTAAATCTTGTTGAAGCATTTTTTCATTTTTTGTAGCTGTCAAAATTTTATCAACTTTAACTGAAGGACTGCCACTAAAAAAATCA
>JAGVYF010000034.1 GCA_018303425.1 Candidatus Woesearchaeota archaeon
TTTTGAAAGCCTTGTGGATTATTTTTTTCGGTTTCAGCTTTAAGTCCCCTATACATTTTTGAAAGCGTGTCAAGCGAACCAACTGGATCATCAAAACTTACCCCTAGCTCCGCGCCATACTCAGGCGTACCGGTAGGGAATATTATTGCAATTGCATCATCAGATGTCTGAATATTTTCAACAGGGAAAACTGCTGCTAAAGTATGACCGGTGGATTTTAATGAATTAATATCAATACCGCTTAAGTCTGCGAAACCTCCGGAAAAAGATTTATAGCCCCCCCCTAAAGACAGGCCTATAATTTCATTTATTTGATACTGATTAAACAAAATCAAAACTGCAGCTAAAACTATTAGAGTTACAATTGGCTTGGAAAATAAAGTTTTTTCTTCATTTTTTACCTGTTTATGATTTACCTGTTTATGAGATTCTAAATGTCCATAATGTTCATGATCTCCTTGGTGTTCATGAGATTCTAAATGGTCATGATGTTCATTATCATCATGATGTTCGTAATGTTTATGGCGTTCATCCATTTTTTTGCCCCCCTATGGTTTAATTGTAAACCTTATGGTTTAATTGTAAAAATATTTATTTAGCCAGTATTTAAATAGTAAGCAATAATAGTGAAAAAATAGGGTAAATTTATATACAAACCCCCTATTTTTTAGAAATATGGGAAAAAAGTTCATCAAAGGAAACTTGTTATTAGTACTTATTTTAATCTCATTAATAATTATTGGAATAGCTATATTCACAATCAATTAAAACTGAATCTGCCGCGAATAAAATCGAAAATCATATTGTACAGGTAAAAAATGATCTTGTGACTTTAACCAAATTTCCATTATTAAAATCTTTAAATATAAATAACTGCAGCGGAGATATGAAAATAATACATGAAAATATTAATTCTAAGATTAATTCATTATTAAGAATTGATAAAGGGGGTAATATAATAGAGTGTTCTTCATCTGATTTTCAGGATTATTTAGGATTAAATGTTGAAAATATAGATTATTTCAAAATTCCAAAAGAAACTAATGAACCCTACATTACAAGCATTGAAAGGCAAGGACAGATTATAGTAACAGCCCCATTATTTGAAACAACGGAATATACGCCCTATCCTAATTTTATTGGTGAATTTAAAGGGGCATTAATGAGTATTATTGAATTGAAATACCTTTACAACCTATATCTTTTGCCTGCGCTAAAAACACAAAATAACCATTACTTAATAATTAACGCCAAAACAAATCAAATGATTGATAAGAGCACGCACCTTAGTGAATATGAAGATTTAAAGTTAAATTTACCTGAATTAAAAGATGGATTCGCAACAATTGTTAATATTGCAGGTTTTGGCGATACTATTATTACGGTTTCAAATTTAATATTGGGCAGTGAAAACTGGAGACTTATACTGATTACTCCCATTAAAACGGTTAATAATGAAATTTTAAGTATTCAATACAGGCTATTTTTCAGTTTGGGAATTGTTGTTTTAGTAATATGTATAATTGTGGGAATACTAATATTTCTAAAGAGATCTAATGATGCAACGGAATTAAAACTGAAAGAAGCCCAGGTTACACTTGAAAAATTAGGAATTAATATTGAAGTTGAACAGGATAAATTTAATCAGGCAGATATCGCACTTGAATCTAAAAAAATATACCTCATAAAAGAAGACCATGAAAATCACGCGTATGAACTTTTTATTAATACATTAAATAATGGTTTTGCAGGGTTAGGATTGGTAAGAGATGATCCAAAAAAAGTTAAGGAAAAATATAATCTGTTTAAAACTCCATTTATCTGGTTAACTAATCAGAAAATTCCGGAAATTCCATGTGAAACTAACATTGAAAATTTATTCGTTATAATTAATCAATTCATTAAAAAAAGCCAAAAAAGTGTTATATTAATAAATAGGCTAGACTATTTAATAAAAGAAAACGGATTTGAAAATGTTATTAAAAAATTACATGCTTTAAAAGATTCAATAAATAGTTCCAATTCAATTGTGATATTATCAATTAATCCTGAACTTATCTTGGATTATGAGATTAAGGCTATAGAAGCTGAAACCATAGATTTATACGGCAAACATTTGAAAAGCAGGGTTGAACTTTCTTCAATTGAAATGGAAATACTCAAATTTGTGAACGAACACAATATTATTAATAGGTTAGTTTCTTACAAGGACATTACTTTAAAATTTAACATTACAAAACCCACAACAAGATCAAAAATTAGCCGGCTTGAAAAATTAGGACTTTTATCAGTTGAACAGCGAGGAAGGGTTAAAGCAATTAAAGCAAGTTCTGCAGGAAGGAAAATTCTTGGATAGGATGATACATTCTGTCTAAAAGTCCATTAATTTTGATATTCATATCTAAAACTTAATTTAAAGCCCGTAAGAACTATCTTACCCTACGAATTAAAAAAAAGTATACTAATTGGCAATGGAACTACTTCAACAACATAAGCATAGATTTATTTTTCCAAGTATAATAACTTTCACATCAAACCCTGGCGCAATAGTTAATTTTCCCTATTTTTTCACTGTTTTTTATACGAATATTTATATATGACTTGTTAAGCATAGATTGGTGAATATACGATGAAAAAACTAACTACAAATGCAAAAGTAGGCATTGGAATAATCGCAGTAATCTTAATCATACTTGCAGTTAATTATGATGCTACTCCTAAAAATGCAATAATCAATACTTATCAAGGCACTAAAATAACGATCTTCAAATCACAATCATGCGGTTGTTGTGGGGGGTTTATAGCTGAAATTCAAAGGCAAGGATTTGATGTGAGTGTTAAAGAAATGAGTAATATCAATGATATTAAAGAAAAGCACAGGATACCTGAAACAATGACAAGTTGCCATACTTCAGAAATAGAGGGGTATTTTATTGAAGGACATATGCCGATTGAGGCCATTATTAAACTATTAGATGAAAGACCTGATATTGATGGTATTGCTTTGCCGGGGATGCCTCCAGGTGTGCCGGGAATGGCGGGGGTAAAGAATCAAGAATGGATTGTTTACAGTATCAAAGATGGCAAATCTGAAGTGTTCATGAGAATATAGAGTTCGAAATTGAAAAAGCTTAACATTAAAATCGGGAAAATAAGCATTGCAATTGGAATTCTCTTTTTTTTATTATATATTATAATTGGTTTTATAATAAGTAATAATGAGAATGTATCTGGCGAATTCACAGAAACTTTTTCAAAAAATTCAAAAAATAAAGAAATAGGTAATCTTAACATGAGTATTTTAGCAGAAAATAGCCAATTTAAAGGGAATGTTAGCGCACCAATCACTATAATAGAATGGTCCGATTTTGAATGTACATTTTGTAAAAATTTTTATTCAGAAACCTCTTGGTTGATTGATGAAACATATGTTAAACAAGGAAAAGTAAAATTTGTATATAAACATTTTCCAATAACTTTTCTTCATGAAAATGCAAAAAAAGCTGCCGAAGCTGCTGAATGCGCGGGAGAACAGGGAAAATTTTGGGAAATGCATGATTTTTTATTTGAAAAAGGAGTGGATGGGGGCATGAAAACATTTATGAATTATGCAAAAGCTCTAAATTTAGACAATGCAAAATTTGATCAGTGTCTTAAATCCGGCGTAATGGCTAAAAAAATAGAAAAAGATATGCAGGAAGGCGCAAGTTTGGGCATAGAAGGCACACCCACATTTATTGCTAATGGTATCTTATTTTCAGGGTCGCAACCATTTGAATTATTTAAACAAATAATTGAGGAAGAATTAGTAAAATAATATGATTAACAAGTTCCTAAGAAAGTCATGGTTTCCAAATATCACAAGGATAATTGGTTTAATTTTTTTCTTTTACCTCTCTTATTTGCTATTCACAAGCACAGGGAGTAAAATTGCGATGTTTATAGTTTGGACACTTTGGTGGCCAATGCTTTATATTACCCTATTGTTTAGCGCAAGAGCATGGTGCGGTTTTCTTTGCCCGTTAAGTCTCGTAAATCAATACGGCAACAAATTACGAAAAGGTAAAACAATTAATTTTGTAAAATGGGAATTTATTGCATACATTTTATTTTTCTTAGTTATAATATTTGAACAAGTATCTGGAATGTTTTTGTCAACACAAATAACACTAATTGTTTTTATATTCTTGTTTTTGCTGGCTTTTATAATGGGATTATTATTTCAACGACATAGTTTTTGTAATATTGTTTGTCCGATTGGCGCAATTTTGGGTATATTCAGCAGACTTTCGTTTATTGGAGTAAGAGTTAAAAAAAATATTTGTAAAACTTGCCGCGATAAACCCTACAAATCAAAATTGTTTATTGTGCACTAACTGTATAAAAAATTGTCCATACGACTCTGCAAACCTCCAATTCGTGTCACCTACTGAAGAGCTTACACGTAGCGTAAAATTTAAATTAGCCGAGTCTTTATTTATAATTGCATTACTCGCATTTACAACAACTCTTACTACGGCTGGCACTAAATTTTATAGAATATTAAACTTGGGTTTAACCGGAAATTTGTTAAGAGTTTCAGATTTAGTGATTGCAATTTTGTTATTCTTTATAATTTATTATATAATAACTTTCATTAGTTCTAAAATTAACGGCAAACAATTTAAGGACAATTTGAAGGATGATGGTTATGTTTATTTGCCCTTAACATTTGCAATTTTATCATACACTATTATTATAGGGTTCCTTAACCCATGGTTAAATGTTAATCAATCATTACTTTCAATTATTAAATATAGCGTAATCCTTTTAGGTGGATTATGGAGTCTTGACGTTTTGCATGAAAGGGCTAAAAAATATATAGAAATGTTGCCACATGCTATTTTAATTATAGGGATTGCTTTATTATGGTTGTTTATGTTAATACCTCAAGCGCCGGATGGGATGGGTGAAGATATATATCAAGTTGTCTCTGGTGAGATAATCAAGATGGACGCATTTAGCATGGGTTTCTCACCTTCAACATTAATGGCTAAAAAAGGCGACAAAATCATCTTAGAGATAATTAATAAAGATATTACACACGCTTTTGATATTGATGTTTTTAATATACACGAGATATTAAAACCAGGTGAAGTTAAAATGGTTGAATTTGTAGCTGACACAAAAGGAGTGTTTCAATTCTATTGCCAGGTACCTGGTCATTCCGAAGCAGGGATGAATGGTAAATTAATGATTACATAAAATTTAAATACTTGAATAACTGCTCAATTAATTAATGGGACATATTATTGCAAAAGATTATTTAAGCTTGCAAAAAAGATTGGACATGGCTGTGCAAGGCGCGCCAAAATCTGAAACAATATACAAAATTTTAGAAGTCTTGTTTACTAAAAAAGAGGCTGAATATGCTTCTTTGCTGCCATTGAAATTGTTTACTGCAGAAGATGCCTCAATCATCTTAAATAAACCAAAACCTGAAACTAAAAAAATTCTTAACAAGCTGGCTGACAAAGGAATATTATTAGACTTTAAAAATAAAAATTCCCACACCTATTTTATGGCGCCAACGATGGCAGGGTTTTTTGAATTCGCTTTAATGCGTACAGACGGCAAATTCAATACTAAGCTTTTATCTGAATTATTTTACCAATATCTGAACAAAGAGAATGATTACATGCAGATGTTGTATGGAAATAATCCCCCAGTATTGCGAGTATTTCCTGAAGAAGAGAGTATTGAAAAAAAAAGCGTGATATTGGATTATGAAAAAACCAAACACATAATTAATACGGCTTCGTGTATCACGGTTGCAAGATGTTACTGTCGGCATAAAATGGAACATTTAGGCAAAGCATGCAATGCTCCGCAGATGGTTTGTTTAAGTTTTAATAAAGTAGCAGAAAGTTTATTGAAACATGGAATTAGTAAAGAAATATCTAAAAAACAAGCGCATGAAATAATTAATAAATGTATGGCTCTCGGGCTTGTTCAGATAGGCGACAACATACAGGAAGGGATTAATTGGATATGCAACTGTTGTTCATGTTGCTGTGAAGCGTTGGGAATATACCAAAAATTTGGACCAAGAGAATATGTGACAAATAATTTTGTTTCAATAAATAAAGGAAATTGCATTGCTTGCGGAACCTGTGTAAAAAAGTGCCCGGTTGGAGCAATAAGCCTAAATATTATTAATGGGAAAAAACGGGCCAGAGTTGACCCTGTCAAATGTATAGGTTGCGGCATTTGCGGCAGATTTTGCCCTCAAAAAAGCATAAAACTTTATCGAAAGAAAAAACTGTACCCGGTGCCAAAAGATACTTTTGAAAGAATTGTATTAGAAGCGATTAATCAAGGAAAACTTCAAAATTATCTATATGATAATTTTTCATCTATGAATAATCAAGTAATCCGTAAATTTTTAGATATCATAATCCATTTGCCGCCTGCGGAACGGTTAGCCGCGGACCAACAACTTCAGTCAAGATTTATAAAAACAATCGCTAACTCAAAATACGGCAAACTATTCAGAAAAACATTTAATGACGGAAAAGAAATTAATTATAGCCACGATGAACTTAAACTAATGAAAAAGAAAAAATAAAATGAATAACGAAAAAATAAGAATATTTAGTAAAATATTAGGAATTTTATTTGTTTCAAGTTATTTACTTAATTTTATTTGGGAATCCATTCATGCAGTATTATTATATGAGGGACATAACATTCCAGTTTATGATTATTTTATAATGATGAGTTATGTTTCAACAATCGACGGATTACTGATTGTAATTATTTATTTAATAATTTCACTGATTTTAAAAGATTTGTTTTGGATGAAAAAACTTGAAAATGCCGGGATTTATTTATTCGCTTTTGTTGGGGTAGTAATTGCGGCAATCATTGAATTTGATGCCTTATATCTTCGGCACAAATGGCATTATAATGCGTTAATGCCAACTGTTTTAGGCTTAGGTATTTCACCATTATTGCAGCTTAGTATAACTGGAATATTAAACGTACTTATTGTCAAAAGATTATTAAAACTATAACACTTTAAAATCGCAATATTTAAATATATGAATAGTTATTCAAATGATAAAATGAATGTAAATCCAAAAATAATGGGCTTTTTTTCAGCCCTAAGCGACGAAACAAGACTAAAAATTGTAATAGGGCTTAAAGAAGGAAAAAAGAGCGTAACTGACATACACAAATTTGTAGGTGAGGGCAAAGTAACCTTATCAGGAATATCTCACCAATTAAATTATTTGCGCAATTTAGACATAGTCGAATCAACAAAACAAGGGAAAGAAAGGATATACTCTCTCTCAAACAATTTTTGCTGGTGTATGTTGAGAGATGCAATTTCCCATTTTAAATAAAAATGATTAAGAACATTAAAGAAAAAATAATTGGACATCTGGGATCATTTTCAGGAATAACAAGCTTATTAAGTTCATGGCAAGTATGCCATAACGTATGTTTAGCTATTATGAGCGCGCTTGCAGTTCTGGGCATAACATTAACGATAATGCCTTTTGAATTCTTAACCAAAATAGCAGTACCGGTATGGACATTTGCGTTTATCTTGCTAATGCTTAGCATAGGATTTTATTTAAATAAAAAATGTATCTCTAAAACTCAATTATACTTTAATTCAGGATTAATTATAGCGAGTGTGCCGTTTCAGCCAGTCCAAAGCGCTATAAAATATTTCTGGTTGATTGGCGCAAGTTTAGTATTGATTGGATAGTATATGGCGTAATTGCCTTTCTTGTAATTGGGGGAATTTACACTTTTTGGGAAAATGATACGAACGTTAATGACGCAAATGCTAAAGTTGCGCCAAATATAAAAAATAACGATTTAAATGGTTATTCGGGTTTTGCGCCAGTTTTAACTGGAACAACTGGTGAGGGAGATGTAGAGATTAGTTTAACGCCGGTTGTTGATGGCAGCGTAATCAAGATTCAAATTGCTGCCAATACCCACTCTGTAGACTTAAGCCAGTTTGATTTAATGAAAATAATTAAATTAGTCTATGAAAATAAAAAAATATCTCCTGTATCTGCGCCAAAATTAAGCGGACATCATGCAAATGGCGAACTTGTTTTTAATCTTGAAAAAGAAATAAATAGTTTCGCTGTAACAATCGAAGGCATTCCAAAAATTAATGAGAGGTTATTCAAATGGTAAAAGATCCTATATGCGGGATGAGTGTAGATGTTAAAAAAGCAAAAATTAAAGGATTAATTAGCAGGAAAAAAGATAAAACTTATTATTTCTGTTCAAAAAACTGTAAAGATGAATTTGAAGGAAAAAATGCAGTAACAAAAAATGAAGTAAAAACATCTAAATTAGGCAAAGAAAAGATTTCTATCAAAATAACTGGAATGAGCTGCGTATCATGCGCAGGAACCATTGAAAGCTCTTTAAAAAAAGTTAACGGTGTAAACAGGGCTGAAATAAACTTCGCAGCTGAAAAAGCATATATTGAATACAACCCCGAAACCACAAATAGAACTGAACTTGAAGATGCAATTATAAATGCAGGTTATAACATTATCAAAGAGAATGGAAAAAGCAACATATTAAAGTTAAAAATAATTGGTATGGATAATCCTCATTGTGTAAACATTGTAAAAAAAGCATTAGATAAACTTAACGGGATAACATCTAAAGAATTATTGGTTACGCAAAAAGCCGTTATTGAATACGAACCTTCAATAATAACTGTAGAAGAGATAAAAGAACAGATTACAAATGTAGGTTATAAACCTATTGATGAAAAAGCCGATTTTAAAGATGCAGAGAAAGAAGCCCGGGAAAAAGAGATTAATTCATTAAGAATACGCGTAACTATATCTGTTGTTTTGGGTTTGCCATTGCTATATTTTGCAATGGGCCATATTATAAGGTTGCCAATGCCTGGCTGGAACATTTTAACTTCCGCATCAATACAATTTATATTCGCATCAATAATAATGATTGCAGGTTCACAGTTTTTTACCAGAGGATTCACAGCAGTAATAAAAGCCAAGACAGCGAATATGGACACATTGGTAGCAATTGGCACAGGAAGCGCATATGCATATAGTATATTTGCGCTATTGAACATTTATTTTGGCTCAACAAGTTTCGGAGCAAAAGACATTTATTTCGAAGTTGCAGGCTTGTTAATCGCGTTTATTTTAGTGGGAAGATACCTTGAAGCAATTGCAAAAGGCAAAACAAGCGCAGCAATTAAAAAACTGATCGGATTGCAGGCAAGAATTGCCGTCGTAATAAGAGCAGGTAAAGAGATTAAAATTCCAATTGAAGAAGTTAAAGTCGGAGATATTGTTCTTGTTAAACCCGGACAAAAAATTCCAGTCGATGGAATAGTTGTAAGCGGGTATTCATCAGTTGATGAAAGCATGATTTCAGGTGAATCAATCCCCGTTGAAAAAACAACTGGAAATAAAGTGATTGGAGCAACAATTAACAAGACTGGAAGTTTTAGATTCAGGGCAGAAAAAGTAGGAAAAGATACTGCGCTTGCGCAAATAATCAAACTCGTTGAAGAAGCCCAGGGAAGCAAAGCGCCGATACAAAAACTTGCGGATACAATCTCTGCTTATTTTGTACCAGCAGTAGTAACACTTGCAATCATTTCCTCGATTACATGGTATTTATTAGGGTTTGGTTTTACTTTTGCATTGACAATATTTGTCGCTGTTCTAATAATTGCATGCCCTTGCGCGCTGGGTTTGGCGACACCCACTGCTATCATGGTTGGTACAGGAAAAGGAGCTGAACACGGAATATTATACAAAAATGCTGAAGCCTTGCAGATTACCCATAAATTAGATACGATTGTATTTGATAAAACTGGCACTTTGACAAAAGGAAAACCGGAAGTCACTGATGTTTATTCTTTAGAAAAAGGTCAAGAAGATAGTATATTAAAATATGCCGCAATTGCTGAAAAAAATTCTGAACATCCGCTGGGAGAAGCAATTGTGAATGGCGCAATGAAAAGAAAGTTAAAGATTGGCGATGCTAACAAATTTAAGTCTTACACTGGCAAAGGCATCAGTGCGGAATTCGGGGGCAAAAAAATATTATTAGGCAATAGATACTTGTTCAAAGACAATAAAATTAATATTAATAATGTAGAAGAAAAATTGCAGACATATGAACTCCAAGGAAAAACTGCAATGATAATTTCACTTGACAATAAAATTGCCGGAATTGTCGCTGTCGCTGATACTGTCAAAGAATATTCCAAAGAAGCGGTAAAAGAACTGCACAATTTGGGAATTAAAGTTGTAATGATGACTGGCGATAATAAAAGAACTGGTGAAGCAATTGCTAAACAACTGGGTATTGATATAGTTTTGGCAGAAGTGTTACCAGAGGATAAAGCCAATGAAATCAAAAAATTGCAGGCAAAAAATAACAAAGTTGCAATGGTTGGTGACGGAATTAATGATGCTCCGGCATTAACACAGGCTAATATAGGTATTGCAATTGGTTCTGGCACAGATGTTGCAATTGAATCAGGAGATATTGTTCTTATCAAAGAGGATCTTCGGGATGTTGTAACTGCAATGGATCTCAGCAGATATACTATGAAAAAGATTAAACAAAATTTATTTTGGGCATTTTTTTATAATGTGGCGGGAATCCCATTGGCGGCGGGCGTGTTTTATCCGTGGACTGGGTGGCTGTTAAGCCCTATAATCGCAGGTGCAGCAATGGCATTTTCATCTGTATCAGTGTTAAGCAATTCATTATTAATGAGAAGTTATCAAACAAAAATTAAAACTAAAAGGTGAACGAAAAATGGTATTTGATTTTTTAAGAAAAAAATCTTCAAAATCTGAAGAAAAAAATAAAAACGATAAAAAAAAGGGCGGCTGTTGCGGCGGTCACTAAGATGAACAGGATAAAATATGGAGGTAACACTAATGAGTTTGCTGCAAAAAATTAAAGAAAATCATTGGCTTTTAATGACGCTTACCTGTATTTTGCCGTTTCTTATTTTAGCGATATTAATTTATGTATTTGATATCCGTTCAAGTTGGCTTGTATGGACAGCATTAGCAATCTGCATTGGCAGCCATTTATGGATGATGGGTTCAATGCATAATCATGATTCAAAAGGAGGTAAGTGTCATTGAATGACAAAAATAAAAAAATACTAACTGCCATTACATTTATACTTGCAACCGGCCTTATGTTCCTGGTTATGCATCCGGAATGGTTTAGGTAATTATAAAATAAAAAGAGGTAAAAATAATGAAATCAAATTTAGGTAAATTAGACCGAATCTTACGATTTGCACTGGCATTTTGGTGGCTTGGCCCTTGGGCTCCGCAATACAGCGTTGTTTTTGTGAATTGGCTTATAGCGATAGTAGGATGGATTGCTTTAATAGAAAGTTTCACTGCATGGTGCGGACTGCATAGTTTGTTCAGCATAAACAATAAAAACCACTAAAATTAAAAAATAATTGGGAAACAATAAAGGTAATTGTTTAGCAAAATAAAGCTTTAACATAAAAGTTAGCGTCTCTTCCGTGAAGCATTATTATTCTGAACATGTAGTAACCTCTGGTTACCTTATATTCATAATTTAATATGCGAACTGACGCTAACTTTGTTCAATTGCTTCAGAAAGCTAAAGTATTACCAATAAAGATTGTAAAAATGGTCAAAAAAAATAAGAAAGAAAAGAAAATACTTTTCCAATGTGAAGAATGTAAATTATTTTACGAAAATAAAAAATTGGCTGAAAAATGCGATGCTTATTGCAAAGAACATCATGCCTGCAATATTGAACTAATCGCTAATTCAGTACGTGGTGAATAAATTGACGTATGTGCATAGCTTTTGTCAGTTATGTTGTGTATCTAACACTATATAGTAAGCCAAGCTTACATATATTGTAAAATAAACAACTTCACGGATAGGCATTAGCTATGCACGTATAAAATGGCAAAAGATTTAAATATTGAATTATCAAATGATAATTGATAAATTAAGAATTGTTTTGATTTTTAAAAAAAAGATAATACAAAATGTGGCTATTATTAGAGTCATTTAAAAGGAGGAAATATAAAATGAAAAAATTAAGTTATTTATTAAGCGGAGCATTAGCAGTACCATCAGTCATGGCTGATTTCAGTTCTGGTTGTTCAATGATGGGCTTTAACGGAAATTACGGAATGATGGGTAATTTTGGAATGGGTTTATACGGTTTGGTATGGGTTGGGCTAGTAGCATTTGTATTTGCATTAGTATTTTGGTCAACTTATAAATGGCTGATGGGCAATAAAAAAAATAGGAGAAAATAAAGATAGATTTATCACGCCCATACTTAAAGTGATGGGCTACTATTTTGATTCATAACTACAATGAAACTGGGAATAATAATAAATACAAAAGATCCAGAAAAAGTTTGGAATGCATTAAGATTGGGAAATGCAGCTTTAAAAAACAATAATACCACTAACATTTTTTTTTTAGGAGAAGGCGTAGAAGCTGAAGACTGCAAAAGCAAAAAATTTAATGTAAAAGAACAGATTAAGATTTTTGTTGAGAATAGAGGGTTGATTAAGTCATGTGGAACTTGCCTGGTCTCAAGAAAAAAAAAGGCATCCAAAGTATGTCCTTCTTCAAATTTGGGGGAATTGCTGGCATTGATTGAAAAAAGTGATAAAATGTTAACTTTTGGATAAACAAGGAGGAGAGAAATATGGATTATTTTGCAATAATAGGTTATGGTATAATTTTCTTTACACATGTGTATATGTTAGTAATCGGATTACCTGAATCACAAATAATGGGTCACGCAGTACTGAATTTAGGAGCCGGCGGAATATTACTTTATAATCAATTTTGGAGGTAGATCAAATGGCAAATAACGAATTAAATTCATTAGCGCTTGGTTATGCAGGAGCAACACTTTCAGCAGTTTGTATGTTATTAGTAGGCATTGGCTGGAATTTGGGCATCTATGTTGGAGCAGCAGAAGCAATGGCTAAGTGGCATATGTTTTTTAATGCAAGTGTTACCGGAGTTTTAGCTGGGATGGCAGAAGCAACGGTTTGGGGCTTTGTTAGCGCATACGTTTTTGGTTGGTTATACAATAGATTCGTATAATCTTTTTTTGTTTTTAAATAGATACTCATTTCGTAATACTTTAACTTTTTGAAACAAATTTCCTAATCCGCCATTTAGAAACCCCCAAAATAGAGCAACCAGAGGTTGCTGTGCTGACAAATGCACTATACTCAAAGCATTAAATGATTGTACATTTGAATGCTTTTCGTAATAAGCAAGTGTGCTTGATATTTTGCATTTTGATAACTTTAATTGTTTGAAAGTATGTCATTCTTTACTTAATTTTAACAAGAATATTCTTGCTTTAGAGTATATTTAGAGCATACTAATTCGACAACGAATAACGAAGTGATAATTCTGGGTTAACCCCGGTTTAGATAAATATATAAATAATTATTACCCTGATTAATATAATGACAAGTCCTAAAACCAAAACAGTAAATAAATCTGTAAAAAAAACAGTTAAAAAAAAAGTTGCAAAAGAAAAAACGCACGTTTGCGAATTTTGCTAAAGAGATATTAATATGAAAAAAGAACAAAACATATGGATATTATTACGATTCACAATGTCTTTTATTTTGTTATGGGCATTTTTTGATAAATTGTTTGGGCTAGGTTTTTCAACTCAGCCAGGCAAAGCATGGATTGATGGGGTTTTACCAACAACTGGATTTTTACAGTGGGGTGTGCACGGGCCATTAGCATTTTTTTATAATAATATTTCTTCGAGTCAAATTGTTGCTGTATTATTTATGGCAGGTCTATTTTTAATAGGATTATCTTTATTACTTGGAATTGGTGTAAAAATTGCTGGTTACTCCGGCGCATTATTAATGTTATTAATGTGGTCAGCTTTGTTACCACCTAAAAATAACCCCTTCATTGATGAACATATTGTTTATGCATTAGTTTTTATTGGTTTAACATTTGTTAAACCAGGACATTGCTGCGGGTTGGGTAAATGGTGGTCAAAAACAAAATTAGTTAAAAAGTATACATTTTTAGAATGAAGGAAAAAACTAGAACAAATTTGTATAAGTGGCTTATCGGGTTAAGTTTAATAGGTTTAATTATATCAATCTATTTAGTTTTTGGCCATTTTGCAGATGTTACTGAAGGATCAATTTGCGATATAAGTGCAACTATATCATGTTCTGAAGTAAACACCAGCCAATATTCTGAAATGTTTAATGTGCCGGTTGCAATCTTCGGGGTTATCTGGTTTATTGTTTTAATTTTAATGTCGTGGCGAGCTTTAAATAAAGAAGGGGTGCTGCACATAGGAATTTTACTTTGGAATATTGTAGGCTTAGGGTCTGTATTTTATTTAATATGGGCCGAATTTATACTTGGCGCAATTTGTCCGTTTTGTACTGTCGTGCATATTATAATTGTTACTAATCTGATTATTTCAATAATCTTGTTTAAAACCGGTAAAAAATTAAGCCTTGATGAATTTCAAAAATCCGCAAAATCATGGATAGTTTTAATTATTATATTAAACTTAATTCCTTTAATCTATTTTAATTTACCTGAAAAAGAACAGATAAACTATGACAATCTTACAAAATGCGTGACTGTAAACGGGGTTAGTATGTATAGCTCTTTTACTTGCGCAGTATGTAAAAAACAAAGAGAATATTTAGGGAATTCTTTTCAATATATCAATGAAATTGAGTGCCACCCGAGAGGTGAAAATCCGCAAACAGCTTTATGTCTTGAAAAAAGCATAACTGGAACACCAACATGGATACTTGAAAAAAATAATGTAGAAACTAAACGATTTGTTGGATTTATGACCGCAAAATCATTAGCAGAATTTGCAGGATGTGAATATGATGGCTGAACTTACACTTGGTTTGTTAGTGAGTGCAGCATTACTTGATAGTATAAATCCATGTGTGTTCGGTGTACTTATTTTCTTACTTGCTTACATGACCAAAGTTTTTAAAAGTAAGGTTAAAATGTTAATTTCAGGTTTAATATATACTGCTTCAGTTTACATTACTTATTTGCTAATAGGTTTAGGCATATTCACTATCACATATACTTCAGGGTTATCCAAACCATTTTATTGGTTCGCTGCTTTAATTGCAATTGGGGCAGGATTACTTGAAATTAAAGATTTTTTTTGGTATGGGCGCGGGTTTACTTTAGAAATGTTACCAGGCGGTTCTGAAAGATTAAAAAAATACCTTAATTTTATGAAAAACTTAGAAAAAAATTATCCTAAATTAAGCATGGCATCTTCCGCATTATTAGGGATATTTGTAGTATTTGTTGAGTTACCCTGTACAGGCGCACCTTATCTTGCAGTTATTGGTTTACTAAGCGCAGGTAATTATACCGACGGAATTCCTTTAATGTTATTATATAACCTAATATTCATTTTACCATTGTTTGTAATCATTGGTCTAGTGTACTGGGGCAAAAGTTCTAAAGCAATGGAAAAATGGAGAAAAAAGCACAGGGGTTTGATGAGATTAGTTATAGGGCTATTTTTAATGGCACTCGGTACTTATATGATTTGGAATATTATATAACTAACTAAAAAGAGAGTTAATCCGGAAGGGTAATTGTCTGGATATTAGTATATCATTTAACTTAGATTCTAGCAAGAAATTTCTTGCCTTTTTGGTGGATGATGTAAATACTAATTTGACAATAAAGAACGAAGTGATAATTTCGAATGAACCTAAAAAGAATAACTATGCAAACCTCATCCCATCAAAATTAAGTTCACATTGGTATCCTTTGTCTCTAACATCTTGAACTTGGCCCATCAACGAAGTAAAATGCAAAAATTTGTGGCTTTCATAACCAAAGGATGCCTGATATACTATTTCTGTTTTAGAATTGGCCAATTTTGAAACTTTTAAATGGTTCAAATCAGTTCTATATTTGACAAAGATTAAATCCTCTTTTGATATTCGTTCAATTACACCTGAATAACCTTCATTATTCAAGAGGTTTACTTTATCGCCGATTAATTCAATTTGACCGTTCACAAGCATTTGCAATGCTAAAGGATAAAGTTTATGCTCTACTTCAAAGCCGACATTTTTAAATTCTTCCAAACTTCCGTATTCAGGTTTAATTTGAATTGGCGCTTGTAAAATTATTGGGCCCGTGTTATTTAAAGATTCAACAAAATACACAGTTGCGCAAGTTGCATTTAATTTATTTAACCACGCCCATTCATAAGCATTTAACCCCTGATATTTTCTTGTATCGGCCGGGAATAAATCTACTATTTTATTATTGTACAAATTAAAAAATTCAGGTGTCAATTTTCTCACATACCCTACAAGAACAATTAAATCAATTTTAGAACTTGTAAAATATCAGATTCATCTGATAACCTTCTTTCTCCGGCAATTAAACTTAATAAATTTTGCTGCAAGACTGAATTTTTGGAAGAGATTGCTTGATTTTGGTTTGATTCACTTACTTTGTCAATTGCCTCACTATTAACATCATCACTTGCCCCACTATTAGCATCATCACTTATAATAATAGGGACATCTGCATTTATTCTATCTTCAAGACAAGCCTTAATGATTAATCTAGCATTACTCTGGTTTCCAGATGTTAAAATTCCTAATTTTAGCTTATCACTCATCAATATTCACTAAACTATAATATTTTTTTCAATTTTCCTTAATATTTATCCATTTATTACTCACAGAGTCTAACCCGTAGCTTGCAATGATTCAGCGAATAATAACCAAAAATAGGTTTTGAAAAATCACCGAATACCCCCTAACTTACTGCGGAGCAACCAACGGAAGCGAGGAGTAAGCGATTTTAGGATTTCACTCATTTTTCGGTATTCAGGCTCCAATAATCTGCAACATATTTAACTGCTTTTATTGCAAGCATTTCTTTAGATTTACTGTTTAATTCGCCATAACCTAGTTTTAGTTCGTCAATTATCATTGAGTAATCCTTATGATCAACAACAACAATAACTTTTTTATAATTCATAACAGAGCCCATTATCATTGCAGGACCGCCAATATCAAAATTTTCAATAAATTCTTCCAATGTATCATGATTTACCGATGTTTGTGTAAGTAGAGAAAAGTTACAAACAACTAAATCAATTGGAACTATTCCATTTATTTTAGCTTCTTCAGCGTCAATATTTTTCAGATATGATATTCCGCCATGAATTTGGGGGTGCAGGGTCTTTACTCTCCCCATTAACATTTCGCCCAAATCCGTAAAGTCATAAACATTAATAATCTGATCTTGTTTATATTTATCTCCCTGTATCCAATGATTCTCTTCAAAATGCTTTTCAGTGCCAACAATCTCTCTAATTGCTTTTTCAGTATCACCAAATGAAATAATTTCAATATAGGGATTGATTATGAATAAGCCATGTATTAAACAATCTAATCCTTGTTTCTCTGAAACTGATATTAATGCCCGTTCTATCATTTATTTATCACTTTCCAAAATTTTTATCAAGTTTTAATTTATTCCGTTTTAAAATATAATCAAACCTGACTTAGTTTAAAGTTTATTTAAAGTTTTGTATAATGTAAACAAATAATGCCGTTTACATCAAATAATTTTCATGCTGGTAAATACTGGCAAAAATTAGGGCAGTTTTATATATTAATAACCACTCATTCTTTATATGAAATATAAGGATTTAACTGAATATTACCAAAAAATAGAAGCTGCTTCTAAACGGCTTGATAAAACGTATATCCTTGCGCAATTATTAAAAAAAGCGCCAAACTCTGAACTTGAAACCATTGTGTTGCTTATGCAAGGAAAAATTTTTCCACAGTATGATGAACGCAAAATTGGAGTTGCAACAAAAATGGCTGTAAAAGCTATAATGGTAGCAACGGGATTAGACGAAACTCAAATTGAAAAAGAATGGAAAAACCGGGGAGATTTAGGCGAAACTGCTGAAGAACTTTGTAAAAATAAAAAACAGCAAACATTCTTTTCTCAACCATTAACAATACGGAAAGTGTTTGAAAATCTTAAAAAACTTGCTGAACTTGAAGGCCCAGGTTCTTCAGATATGAAAATCAAATTATTAGCTGAACTGCTTGGTAATGCCTCATCAATTGAAGCTAAATATATAATTAGAACAGTTCTGGAAGATTTACGCGTTGGTGTAAAGGAAGGAGTGTTAAAAGATGCAATTGTTTGGGCATATTATCCGCCAGTTGCACCCATATTTGTAAAATGCAATAATTGCGGTAAAGTAATGCCGCATATTGATAAATGTCTTGAGTGTTCTGCGAACATTGACCTGAAAGAAGAAATTAAAATTTCTGGAAAAATACTTAAAGCATCCTCTTTAGAAGATGTTGAAAAAGTTAAAAATTTGCAAGAATATTCTTTTATAGTTGCTAAAGATGAAAAGGCCGGTAGAGAGATATATAACTGGCTTAACGAAAAAGTTGAACAGGCAATTGAACTTACTAATGATTATGGAGTTGTTGCATCAAGGTGTAAAGCCGGCAGTCTGGATTATTTAATGAAAATAGGTTTAGTGCCCGGAACCCCCCTAAAAGCGATGTTATTCCCAAAAGCTAAAGATATGAAAGATGCAATGAAACAAGCAGGTAAACCTGCGGCAATTGAGCACAAATACGATGGATTTAGAATTCAAGTGCATCGCAATGGCAACGATATAAAATTATTCACTAGAAAATTGGAAGATGTAACTATACAGTTTCCAGACGTTGTCGAAGTAGTTAAAACACATGTTAAATCGCATGATTTTATTTTAGACGGAGAAATTGTAAGTATTGACCCTAAAACCAACATGAAATTGTCTTTTCAGCACATTTCGCAAAGAATAAAAAGAAAACATAACATTGCAGAAATGATTAAAAAGTTGCCAGTTGAACTTTATGTATTTGACGTTATGGAACTTGACGGAGAAAATTATCTTAAAAAATCGTTCAAAGAACGGAGAAATTCCCTGGAACTAATAATTAAACCTGTTAAATATCAAATTTATCTTGCTGAACAGATTGTTACTGATGACATTGATGAGGCTAACAAATTTTATCAGCAAGCATTAAGAGAAGGTCATGAAGGAGTAATGGTAAAAAGATTAGATGCGCCATATAAGCCAGGTTCAAGAATCGGCCATGCATTTAAAGTTAAACCTGTAATGGAATCACTTGACTTGATTATTATAGGGGCTACATGGGGCGAGGGTAAACGAGGTGAATGGTTATCATCATTTGATCTAGCTTGTCGTTCAGGGAATGTATTTTTAGAGATAGGTAAAGTTGGAACCGGCATAAAAGAAAAAAGTGAGGAGGGGCTTTCATTTATAGAACTAACTAAATTGTTAAAACCGCTAATCCGTGAAGATCAAGGCAAGCATATAATGGTTGAACCACAAATAATTATAGAAGTCAATTTTGAAGAAATCCAAAAATCATCAACATATAGCTCTGGATTTGCATTAAGATTTCCTAGAGTCATTAGGATGAGGCCAGATAAACCGGTTGAAGACGTTTCTAGCATTAAACAAGTTGAAAGATTGTTCAGAGATCAGAGGAGTTAATATAAAATTTAATAAAAATCCCAATCACAGCAAGCTGTAGTATTTTTAAACTTCACGTGTTTAAGCAATTATCATAGTATACGCGGAGATTAAACTACTGAAATAATAAATTAGTTAGATAATTAACATGAGTTAATCTATATAAGTATCCCACACCTTCTTTTAAACATGGCTAAAACCAATGATTTGAGTGAATTGGTTGTAAATGAAGATTTTACTATTGATGGAGTGATTTCTGAGATTTATTGTACTGAAAAAGGTATTTTTCCAAAGTTAACATTAAAAGTAACCCCTAAAAAGAATATAGTTGTTAAGACTTTATCTTTTGAAGGATACTCTCCAGTCGAAACAGGTGATCGCGTGTCTGCAAAAATTGCGAGATATGATAAAATTAAACGGTTAAATGTACCCTGGAGCGGATATAGTTATCATGAAAGAAATTTTAATAAAGAAGAATCAGCAATTGAATTAATAATTAAAGCAGAGGATGGTTCAGCTCTGCGAATCGATAGATCTTGGAATTATAATAATTTTTTAAAAAAAAGCGGTTAATCATTTTTTATTTAATCAATTGCTTTAATGCAAAGTTCGCATTTTTTAAATCCTTTTAGCTCGGCATCTTCAATCGTATCAATCCAAATTAGGTTTTTAATATTAATTTTCTTTGCCCAATTGCATTTGGGTGAATGAAACTTTTCCCCTGTTTTAGATGCCATATATCGGGAAGGATTAAATGTCTTTTTAATACTTCTAAGTTTAGATTTAATAATTTGTGAAACAACTTCTTTCTCATTTTCTGCAGTTTTTTCTATAGAGGGTTCTTCAAGAATAATTTCTTTAATTGGTTCTTCCTTTTTATCATTTAAAAGATCAGTTATACCTGTAAGGTCTAAAGGAAATTGTATACGCCTAATTTTTTTCTTGATAGTGTATAAGGCTGAAACAATAATGCCAATTGATGATAATAATATTGCAAAAATGAACGATATTGGTTTATAAGCCATTATTGATGGCATTAAGGCTAAATTTAATAAATTTAACGAGTATAACAAAGTTAAAGCGGCATATGCATTTTTTTTTGATTTATACCCCGCAACAATTGCAGCCATCATAGCATACCATATAATTACAAAAGTTCCTATTCTAATAAACTTTTCAAGACTAGATAAACCAAAAACTATTCTTATAGTAAATATCGCCGTAAAAACTAATAATGTTAAGTGCGCAAGCAAGCTTCTACCTTTTACCATGATTAAAAAAAAAATAATTCTGTTTATATTGATTTATGTGCTGTAAATTAGCTTTCAAGGTAATCAAATAATGATTTAATGAAATCAAAATTAGTTCAGAGACATAGAAGTAAAAGGGCGGTATCATTGCTAATAATTACAAAGAACATTTACTAATGGCGTAACTTACTTTACGCGCAATTTGTTATCAATAGATTAAGCAGACAAGTATACTTTGAATTAAACACAATATTAATTAGATACTTGATATTAGACACAATATGAATTAGATACAATAAACAAATAATTTAGAATTCTTCTTCTTGCTCAAGCTCTTTAAGAAAACCGCGTTTTTTAATCAAATCTACTTGGTTTCTACGATACTTATAGATTACATCGCCCCTTTCATCGCCGCCAAGTTCCCATGGTTCAACAAGCACTAAATCTGCTTCCCTGACCCATAAACTCTTTTTTAGCCTCCCTGGAATTCGGCAAAGTCTGGTTTTACCATCTAAACATCTTACAGACACCCTGCTCCCGCCAAGCCTTTGATCAACAATTCCAAAAACTTCTTTATTCCGCGGTAATTTGATTCTTCTAAACTCTTCTTCAGGCGATAATTCTTCAGTATGAGCATTATTTTTTTTAATATATGACATAATATAGGTTAAAAAGTAAATATTTATATACCTTTCTATTAATAATAATATAAATGATTAAAAATGAAAGAGGCAATAATAAAGCAAACTTCACAAAAAAATTAAATTTGCCAAAAAAAGATATAATTTTAATGCCGGCTTCCTATTGGAAAAGGACTTTTGCTTTTTTAATTGACTTTTTAATTATTGATTTAATTATAATTTCGCCTTTTAAAAAAATTTTAAATAGTTTAATTTTACCAAACATTAACCCCTCTTCAATAAACTTAATTTTTGAGTCCAATCCTGACTTATTGTCCCAAATTTCGACATTAATTATTATTGTCTCCATTTTATCAATAATGTATTTTTCAATTTTACAATTAAAACTCAGACAAACTTTGGGAATGATGTTATTTAATCTTTGGATATATAGTGATAATAAAGAAATAAGCATATTTAAATTAATTTTAAGCAATATTACTTTCATGCCAATTTTTCCATTTATATTATTATGGATAATCGATCCAATCTTCTTGATATTTTCAGCTTCAAAACAAAGATTAATGCAAAAATTGGCTGGCGTATATGTTGTTGAAGAAATAACATCGGGGTTTTACCAATGAATAGCAATATTAAAATAAATTCGGGTAATAAATGGATATTTTTGACATTGTTCTTAGCTTTATTGGCAATATTCAGTAATATCGGCGCATGGTTTATTAGCAAAGATTTATCCGGAGGTTATAATGTTGATGGAAATATTGCAGTTATCCCTTTATCAGGTTTAATTTTAACAGAGCCATCTAATTCTTTTTTAGGTGATGAAGTAACAGCATCAAATGACGTGCTTAAATACATTGATATGGCAAATAAAAATTCAAATATTAAAGCAATATTATTTGAAATTAACAGCCCGGGCGGATCACCTGTTGCTTCAAAAGAAATTGCTGATGCTATACAACGAAGTAAAAAAAAGACTTATTCTTTGATCAGGGATGTTGGTACATCTGGAGCTTATTGGATTGCATCTGCAACAAACAAAATTATTGCAAATGAGATGTCAATTACCGGTTCAATTGGTGTTATATCATCATATATAGACTTTTCAGGCTTATTAAATAATTATAATGTAACATATAACCGATTAGTTGCAGGAAAATACAAAGATGTGGGAAGCCCATTCAAAAAATTAGAATACGATGAAAAATTATTAATTGAAAAACAATTAACTTTAATACACGGTTATTTTATTTCAGCTGTTGCAAAAAATCGAAACTTGTCCGAATCTGAAGTCAGGAATATTGCTACCGGCATGTATTTTATAGGTGTTGAAGCCAAAAAACTCGGATTAATAGATGTGTTGGGTGATAAATATACGCTCGAGAAATTATTAAAAGAAGAGTTAAATGTTTCATCTATAAGTTATAATTATTATAGTAAATCAAAATCAATATTTGACATTTTTTCTAAAACATTTGCTGAACAGTCTTTTTATATTGGAAAAGGGATAGGTTCTCAGTTTGCGCATGAAAGTTTGTACAGTGATTCTATTGTAAGAACATAAATATGCAATGATGAAAATCTCATATAACTAATTTTGTTTTCATTAAAATTTAATTCCTTAAAAGAAATAAATAAAAAAAGAAAAAAGATTTGAAGATTGTAATTAATTTATCTTCTTCTGGTAACTTTTCTTGCTGACTTTCTTACAACTTTTCTTTTAACTACTCTTTTAGCTGCTTTCCTTCTTTGACCCCCTCTAGCCATTTTTGCTCTAGAGATGTCTCCTTGCCTATCAACAAAGTAAAGGTATCCTGATTCTTTTTTTACGCCTACTTTTGCTACTTTTTGAGCCATTTTAGTTTGCCTCCATAATATATTAATGAGTGGTAATATACCCCTATGAGAATTTTATGTTCTCCTGATTATATAGTCCAAACTCATATTTAAATGTTTCCCTTTTTCCCGTCGGACATCCGTCGGAGAATGTAGTAACTGCCAAGTAGAACTAAATATCGCCACTAAATCTCGTTAATATTTATTAACACTTTTTCTGTCCGTTTCACGTCGTCAAATCCAATTCTCGGACACATCGTGTTAACCCAGCATTCAATGAACGGAAAATTTTCAAGCTCTTCAAAATTAAGTGTATTCGTAATAAATATATAAGCATTTTTTCCGTCTGAAATTAAAGTTTGTTTAAGCGCTTCGGCTTTTTTCAGATGGTGCTGTCCAGGTTTAGTTGAGACTATAATCCCAATATTTTCGCTGACTTTATACTTTAAGATAGCTCCATTCTGTCGATTTTTCAGAAGTTTAACATCTTGTTCATCAAGTTTATGGGTCTGTTGCGTAAACGGATTAAATGAAAATACGGGCTTATTTTGTTTTAATAACAATGCTTTAGGATGAAATTCCCCAGTCCCAATATATAAAAATAATTCTGTATCTTCTTGTTTATTCATAGAACAGCCAAGAACCTGTCCGGGATATTTTGAATGTTCTCCTTTAAAAAATAAAACTCGTTTGTTCGCGTGTTCTAATTGTAGTTTTATTTCTTCCAGCGAATCAAGAAACTGGATAGTTGTAACTAATGTTACGGTATTTGGCAACAGATTAATCAGACTTTTCGGTAGCCTGAATCTCTCAGTATACCTTGCTTCTATGAAAAGTGTTTCCATAATTTGTATTTTGGAAGGTTTATTTATAAAAGCTATGGTAAAATACAGGGAATGGACTAAACCAACGAAACAGTTCTTGTCCAGAAAGTCAATTGTCTGTATATCAATATCTAAAACTAAACTTAAAGTCTGCAAGAACACTCTTGCTCATCTAAATTAATGTGAGCATACTTATTGATAATGAAACCACTCTGAACAACACGATGAAACCGCAATATATATAAACTTAATTACAGTGAGAATATTAACATGTTACAAAAAAAAAAGAGCGTCAGTAAAGATAAATCTTTTATTCTATGGTTTGAAGAATTAGGTAATACAGATGTTGCATATGTTGGAGGAAAAAATGCCTCACTTGGCGAAATGTACAGGTTGCTTTCAAAAAAAGGTATTCGCATACCTAATGGATTTGCAATAACCTCATATGCTTATAGGTATGTAATAAAAAATGCAGGAATTCGAGAAGAAATTAAAAAAATATTGGGACAGATGAATATACATGACACAAAAAGTCTTGCTGCTGCTGGTTCCAGAATAAGAAAATTAATCCAAAAAGCTGAATTTCCCCCGGAATTAAGAGAAGAAATAGTCACAGCATACCTAAAATTATGTAAAAAAGAAGGAACTACCGATGTAGCGGTACGCAGCTCTGCAACTGCCGAAGATTTACCAACCGCAAGTTTTGCAGGACAGCAAGAAACCTATTTGAATATCAATGGTGAACATGCATTGATTGAATCTTGTAAAAAATGTTTTGCGTCACTTTTTACTGATAGGGCAATTTCTTATAGAGTTGATAAAGGATTTGATCATTTCAAAGTTGCGCTTTCAATTGGCATACAGAAAATGGTGCGCTCAGATCTTGCAACATCAGGAGTAATATTTACATTGGACACAGATTCAGGATTTAAAGATGTTGTATACATCACAGGGATTTACGGATTAGGAGAAAACATTGTGCAAGGAAAAGTCAATCCTGACGAATTTTATGTATATAAACCTACACTTGCAAAAGGTTATAGCCCGATTTTGATGAAAAAAGCAGGGAACAAACATTTACGCATGGTGTATCAAATTGGAGGAAATAAAAGCACTAAAAATATATATGTATCCAAAGAAGATCAAAAAAAATTAACATTATCGGATAATGAAATATTAATTCTTGCAAAATGGGCAGTTGAAATTGAAAAACATTACAACATGCCAATGGATATTGAATGGGCCAAAGATGGTAAAACCGGAAAATTATACGTTGTGCAGGCAAGACCAGAAACAGTTCAAAGCCAAAAAAATCTAGAAATTCTGGAAACTTATAAATTAAACCAAAAAAGTAAAATTTTAATTCAAGGCATAGCTATTGGCTCAAAAATAGGTGAAGGAAAAGTTAATATTATAAAAAATGCATCTGATATCCACAATTTTAGAAAAGGACAGGTTCTTGTTACTGAAATGACCGATCCCGATTGGGAACCTATCATGAAAGTTGCTTCTGCAATTGTCACTAACAGGGGCGGAAGAACATGTCACGCTGCAATTGTATCCCGTGAACTCGGTGTTCCGTGCGTGGTTGGTTGCGGTAAAGCAACTAAAATATTAAAAAATGGAGAAAAAGTCACAGTGTCTTGCGCAGAAGGTGAAAAAGGCAATGTTTATTCAGGTTTGTTGGAATTTAAAATTGAAAAAACTGATTTACGTAAACTAAAAAAACCTGATGTTAAATTAATGATGAACCTTGCCAACCCTGAACTAGCATTTACATCTGCAATGATCCCCAATGATGGCATTGGTTTGGCCCGCGAAGAATTTATTATTAACTCATTCATTAAGATACATCCGTTGGCCTTAATCAATTATAAAACGCAAAACAAAAAGATTCGTGAACAGATTGATAATTTAACTTATGGATATAAAGATAAAACTAAATTTTTTGTTGATAAGCTTGCATCCGGCATTTCTATGCTGGCAGCTGCTTGCCATCCTAACGATGTAATTGTAAGATTTTCGGATTTTAAATCAAATGAATATGCAAACCTAATAGGTGGAAAAGCGTATGAGCCTAAAGAAGATAATCCCATGATTGGATGGAGGGGCGCGTCAAGATATTACAGCGAAAAATTTGAGAAAGCTTTTGCTTTAGAATGCAAAGCGATTAAAAAAGTTCGTGACGAAATGGGGCTGAATAATGTCAAAGTTATGGTACCATTCTGCAGAACCCCTGAAGAAGGTAAAAACGTCATCGAAGTCATGCGAAAAAATGGTTTAAAACAAGGTAAAAATGAGCTTGAAATTTATGTTATGTGTGAAATTCCTTCCAATGTGATACTTGCAGATGAATTTGCTAAAGTGTTTGACGGATTTAGTATTGGCACGAATGATTTGACACAATTAACTCTCGGTTTAGATCGTGATTCAGAATTAGTTGCGCATCTTTATGATGAACAAAACCCTGCTGTTAAAGAAATGGTTATACGCGTTATAAAAGCTGCAAAGAGAAATAAACGTAAAATTGGCATCTGTGGAGAAGCTGCTTCTATTCCTGAATTTGCAAAGTTTTTAGTTGAAAATAAGATTGATTCGCTTTCAATGGTGCCTGATGCTTTGATGAGTGTTAGGCAAGGATTAGCAAAAAAGTAACTTTCTAAGAGACTTAAACAAGTTAAATTAATTAATTAAAAATAGATATTCTATTTAATATATGTTTATATAACAAGGAACGTGAGAAGTTTTATGACACTAATTTTAGGCAGGAGAAAAAAACCTGAAAATGGAGAACTTAAAATGAATAATCCTTTTTTAGAAGATTATATAAGGATAACTAGAAGTTCTGCATTTAGAAGACTTGCATTCAAAACACAGGCAATCTCTTTACCTGATAATCCCCACACAAGTTCAAGACTTGTGCATACCAATGAAGTCCTTAATCTTTCTTTAATAATCTCTGAAC
The DNA here is from genome assembly GCA_018303425.1 of Candidatus Woesearchaeota archaeon. NCBI lineage: Archaea > Nanobdellati > Candidatus Woesearchaeota > Candidatus Woesearchaeota archaeon. The sequence continues at coordinate 27,167 of JAGVYF010000034.1, forward strand.
AGCTAGGATTAAATAAAGAATTATGCATGGCAATAGCAGCAGGACATGATATTGGCCATGTACCTTATGGTCATTTGGGCGAAAGGGCATTAACAGAACTCAGCGCTCAAAAATTAGGAGAAAATGTTAAATTCAGGCATAATGTATACGGCGTAATAATCGCCCAAGAGATAGAAAATCGCGGCCAGGGTTTTAATCTGACCCATGAAACATTAGAAGGGATATTTCAACATTCACGGGGTAGTGGTCCATACACATCACACCCAAACATTCATCAAGAATACAATGTTGTCATGTATGCAGACAAAATAGCATACCTTTTTTCAGATTTGGAAGATGCCATAAGGTCTGAACAGTTAGAAGAAAAGGATGTGCCTGATTTTGCAGCTAAATTTGGAAAAACAACAGAAGAAAGAAAGATGAGCGCCATAAAAGCATTACTTGAAGAGAGCAAGGCAAAAGGTTATGTAATTTTTGAAGAAGGTCCTTTATCTAAAGAGTTTGACCAGTTAAAATCATATATGTATACAGAAATTTATCCAGAATGCAATAACGATCACCAAACCGATTCTATCAAACGGATTTGTGAATTTTTTGGGAAACGAAAAGAATTTGCAGGTGTTGATCCAATTGTTACTTTTTCATTACTAACAGATAATGAGACATATTATATGGGTAAACTTTTACTGCGTTCTAAAAGGATTCCGAAGAGTAAGATTGATCATTTAGGCGTATTTGAATATTTGCCGTTTTTAGAAGGTAAAAAAATTGATTACACTAAGCCGAATTTAGATTGGTAAAACAGATTAAAAACTATTTTTTATATCTTCTTCAGTTTCAAAACGTTTCCAGAATCCTTCAAATATGTAACCATGCTTATAATCAATCTTGTTTAATTGGGTTGTATAATGTTCAGTTTCATCAATTTTATCCAGCGCTTGCCTGGTAAAGATTGAGATGCCAGTAAAACAAAGATGTGAATCTGAATTTTGGGGTTTTTCAGTAAACTTTTTTACGGTGCTTCCTTCAAGGACTGCAACACCATATTTATTAAACGGGTTCATTGTTTTTAATACCAGGGTCATGTCACTTTTATTTTCTTTATGGAATGCAACAAGTTGTTTCAATTCTACTCCCGCTAACACATCCCCGTGCATTACAAGGAATTCTTTACCCAGCTGACTCCCCCATCTTTTGATTGAACCGCTTGAGGTTAATCGTTCTTCCTCAAATAAAACATTTACAGTTTTATAATTTAATTTTACATAATCTTTTACCGGTTCAGAATCTGTTGCAACATTAATATTAAAAAAGTCTTGTCTTTTCAAATACTTAATTTGATGATCAATTAATTTTTTGCCGTTAAATTCTATCAGGCTTTTATATAAATCGCCAATTTTACCTTTGCTTGTTAAAATTAAAACAGGGATATCTTCAAAATCTTTTTTTAATAAAATTTCGATATATCTAGATCTATTAATTCCTTTTCTCTCACTTATTTTATCAATTTGTCTAAGTATCTGATCATCAACAGTAATGCTTATTTTTCGTTTCATAAGCAAAGTAATACTAGTAGGATATTTAAATATTACTGTAAAGTATATATATCATATTACCCTATATATCAGCATAATATTATTCCAAGATAAGTCTGTATACTGATCTTTTAGAGTAGAATACCGCCAATAAAGCACATTTGAGGAAAATGAAAGTTTGCACCGGACTTTCTACGGATTATTTTAAGAAAAGCATATAAAGAATAATTTCTTTAAAATTCCAAATGACCGTATTTCTTAACGTGAAAAAAGAGGATATGAAATTATTGATTGACCATGGCCTGGGACTTGATAAGACTAAAACAAAGTACGAGATAATGCGTTTACGCGGTTCATGCGTTGCAATTCTTTTTACTTCCGGTAAACTTCTTATTCAGGGTTCAGATGTAAATGTGTCGCGATATAGAGACCTGATGATTGCTAAAGGATTTAAGGAACCGACAAAAATAGAATATGTTTCTCAATCAGGATTATTTATTGGTTCAGATGAATCATTGAAAGGAGACACTTTCGGCGGACTTGTTGTTGTAGGTGTAAAAGCAGATGATGTTGTTCGCGAAAACCTTAAAATTCTTGGCGTAATGGACTCTAAAAAATTAAAAGATTCGTCAATACCGCTACTGGCACAAAACATTAAAAAAATAGCTAAAGTATCAATTAGAAATATTTATCCTGAAAAATATAATCAATATAATCAAACTGAACTTATGAATAAACTGCATAAAACAGTAGCTGACGAACTAAGTCCAGGCACGCATGTAGTTGATAAATATCCCGGATGCAATGTAGGTGATATAGCTGTAACTAAGGGTGAATCTAAATATGTAGAAATTGCCGCCGCATCAATTATTGCGCGAGATGAAGCATTATCACAGATAGGAGATTTAAGTAACAAGTTAGGTTTTGATATTCCTAAAGGTTCAACACATGTGAAATCAGCTTTGGAACTGCTTAAAAAATCAGGTAAAGATCCAAACCAATTTATTAAGATGCATTTCAAAAACATAAAACCCTATTTTTAAGCTTCTTTCCGCCGAGCAATACGAATTTTAGAACCATCTTGTTTCAAATCTTTCTGAATGATCGATTCTAAATCCTTAAGTGCCATATGCAAAGCTTTTGCAAAATCCCATTCTGCTACTTTTGTAGAAACAAATATCCTAGTTGGAGCAACAGCTTTTGCATGAATCGAATATTTACACCTTGAACCAGTTTTATTGTAACATTTTAAATGTATGCTTAAAGATGTTTCATTATGCAGCCTTCTCTTGATTTTATCGTAATATTCTTCCGATATTTTCTCAAGTAACCGTTTTTGATCTTCATCCAAATCATCCATTCCAATATATTGAATTACTTCTGCCATAAATTATGATTTGAAACTTGAAGTTTATATATTTTATTGTATTCTACAAAAATTATCGCGCCCCCCCTTGTCTAAAAACCAATGTGCAAACGCCAAATTAAAAAAAGTAACAAGTATATTACTAATATCTTTGCTATATTATATAGATAAGATTATTTTATCTGAACATCACACATTATTATTGCCAGCCGAATTATGAATAATTGATAATGACGCGTCTTCGCATTAAATCTCGGTCATATAACTTATCTTGTGAACTTCTCATATGCCGTACCTTATAATAAAAATACGCTTCAGAACCCATTGTTTCAAAGTTGATGGATGAGCTATTATGGTCTATAAGTGTGCCATACAATATCCCCTCAACTCCCGGAGGAAGATTTTGAGCTGGCCTGGGTACTTCCCATAAAAGTTGCGGCGCTGTCCAGTGGATAATATCATTTGAAAATGCATAATAGACTCCGGTAACAGTCTTGCCACCAGAGATGCCTGCCCGTATTGTCGACATGACATATTTACTAATATTTTTATTAAAGAGTACAGAATAGAGTGGCGCAATACTGCCAGAACCAAACCGTATTGGTTCGCATACATAGTCTTTTGAATCTACATTTAATTCAAGATAAGGGTTTATGAATCGCACACTAAACTCTGAACCATTCCATGCTCTCCAAGACGGATTTTCAAGACTTGCAGTTCGCGCTAGACACACACCATCCTTAAGCTCTCCTTCACCTAATGTCCCCCCCCCTTGAATATTAAAAAAGGCGTAATAGTTTCCATCTGCGTGTTTGATGATATTACTTGGTACCATATATCCAAAAGGACCGCCAGCGGAATCATATTGGTATGGCGCTGAAGCTACTAGGTGCTGTGGTGCTGGCGCGTGTTGAAAAGTATTTCCACCATCTGTTGACATTCCTTGCGTGATAGACATTCTCAAACACATGTATTGATTTCCTGACGGGCAATTACCAAAATCCTCTCCATGATATTCTTCATGAATTAGTGCATAAATGTTGTTTCCTGATGTGCGATATGTCGCTGAGAGCCATTCATAATCATCATATTGGCTTGGGTCTGAATTATTGTGTGAAGTAAATACAGGGTTGCAATTGCGTGTCAGATTATCAAAATTAGGACCGCTTTCGCGATACCACATATAAAATGATGAAAAAAGTTGCAGATTACCCTGTGCGTCTCTGAACACACGCGTAGGTAAGTCAGGGATATCTTCTTGTCTGCAACGATCTATTGTCCAATTATATACAGTCTCAGGTTCTCCGGCAAGTTGCAGACTTACGTTTCCTGTCATCTGCGGTGAACCAGTTAATTCTTTTCTTTCACCAGTTTGCGCATCTATGGCGTATGCGTGGATGATATGCACACCAGTTCTTAGCGATTCTGGAACGGTGAAGGTGAATCTATGGTCTCCTGGGTAAGGGAAACCTGGGTTAGAGGTAACATTTGCTCTGATTGTTACAATAACATCACGTTCTCCAAGAGGGGAATACAGCACCATCTCTACATCAATAGATTGCATAGGAGTATCGTTATCTACTGCCCAGCCGGAAGATACGAAGTTTGTGTTAAAAGGACCAAAGATTCCTGTGGGGGCGTAATTATTGATAGGGGATGTATTCGACAATGTTATTCCTTTAATTCCACTTCTCATTGTACCGGAAACTTTATGGATCAAGTCCGCTGCATCATTCAAATAAAAATCAACTTGTAAAATTAATTTTTGTTTAAGTTGATTATCAGTATCACAAATAGTTACAATGGTTCCAATACCACCCCTTGAAATATTTGTGTCTCCAGAAGAGCTACAAAGTGAACCGCCTTCAAAATCTAAAACTTTAAATGCAGTAATAGTAATTCTATCACTTAAACCATTTCTAACAATAAACTTTGCTTCGCCTTCACCAATAATATAGTCTTCGCATATCAAACCCCCTGGAAGATTACATTCTTCAGGTAAGAACGATGTTGGTGAGAATACCCCTGAATATGCAAGTGTGCCTATTGTTAAAAAAAAAAGAAGTATGGCCCAGCCATATGTCATCAAAAATTCTATACCCGCTTGCGCCTTTTTATTTTTCAATATTTAAATATCTAAGAAATATAGATATATAAAGATTTCTGCTTATAATCAGCCAAAAAATATATAAATTCCAAAATCCTATTTTTTTATTAATGAATAAAACAATTAAACTACTTATGATTTCAGATATTTTTTTAATCTCAGGTTTAGGTTTAATTGCGCCAATTTTGGCAATTTATATTAAAGAAAACCTTACAGGGGGCACAATTTTTGCTGCGGGTTTTGCAAGTACTTTATATTTAGTAACAAAATGTATCGTCCAACTGCCTTTTTCAAAATATGTAGATATTCATGATGATAAAGTTAAATGGTTAATGTTGGGAGCTTTAATTACATCAATTGTGCCTTTTGGTTATATTTTTTCAACAAATATTCAACATATCTATTTGATAGAAATCATGTATGGAATAGGCAGCGGTCTAGCATTTCCTACATGGTTAGGTTTATGGAGTGTAAACTTAGATAAAAAACAAGAAAGTTATGAATGGAGTCTTTATTCTACATTAACGGGTTTAGGAACTGCTTTAACAGCAGCAGTTGGGGCAGCAATTGCAAATTACTTCGGATTTAAAACAACATTTCTACTTGTTGGTATAATTTCATTAATTGGTTGGTCAATATTATTCGGTCTTGAAGTAAAAAAAGAAAAACTTTCAAAAATCAAAAATATTCATTATCATAAACAGAGGAAATATACGGATAAAGAGCCCTAATTAGATAGTTCAATTTAATTCCTAAAACATTATAGAAAGATATATATATATGTAAACCAAATTAAAAAGGTGAACCAATAATGAAAAAAATAATTACTATTTTGCTTATATTAATGATAGGTTTGGTTATGGTATCTGGTTGTGATATTAATACTAATGATTCAAATAGTATACCTCAACCACCAAGTTTGCCAGATGATGACAATCAACAACAAGATGGAAGCGATGCAATACCGCAACCGCCAACACTACCGGAGGAATAAAAATGAATAACAAATTTTTAAGCATTATTATTATATTAATATTGGCTAGTTTTGTATCTATTTTTACAATTTTAGTTTCTGCTGAATGGGAAGAAGAACCATCTACTGAAGGCAGAGTTCATTTATTTGAAGGATGGAATATAGTCTCATATTATGCCATTGATGAATGGAATTTTGATGCACTTCAAAAGAATGAAATAACTGCAATTTTTATGTACAATTCATTTGATAAAGAGTATATCAGATTATACCCTAATCATGACGTTGAAAAAATGAAAGAATTCTATTCCAAATTGGTAGCTAATAAACAAGATCATACTGTCGGAAATATGGCAATTTGGGTTTATTCCAATAAAGAGCAGATCATACAATTTAACACAAGAAACACAATTTATTCTGTGTCGCTTATGGACTTAAAAAAAGGTTGGAACTTTTTAGCGATAACGAATGAATTTAAAGATGAAATCAATTGGGATTTTACATTTGATGAATATAAAGGAACTTGTGATATCCAGAAAATATATTTATTTTTTTATAATCAATGGCTGGAAGTACAATTAAACACTGATTTTGCATTCAGGGATGCATTGTGGAGCGGAGTAATACTTAAAGTATCAAACGATTGCAATCTTGGAGAACCTGTAGAAAAAGCTCCATCTGCACCGCCAACCATTCCTAGTTAAATATTTTTTTAAACTTTGGTTTATTACCGGAAACCAAAAATATAAAGTGAACCAATAATGAAAAAAATAATTACTATTTTGCTTATATTAATGATAGGTTTGGTTATGGTATCTGGTTGTGATACTAATACTAATGATTCAAATAGTATACCTCAACCACCAAGTTTACCAGATGATGGCAATCAAAATCAACAACAAGATGGAAACGATGCAATACCGCAACCGCCAACACTACCGAGAGAATGAAAATGAATAACAAATTTTTAAAAAAAATATTATTAATTTCAATTATTCTAATAATATTAATTAGTTTAGCTGTTTTTGTTTCGGCTTATTTATTTGAAGCAGAAGATACTATTGTATTTGATGGATGGAACTTATTATACGGGTTTACTGAACCAGAACAATTAACAAAAGATTATGGTCCTGAAGCCGTTAAGTATGTCAAAGCGATTTACACTTTCATTCCAACAACAAAAGAATACATACGCCTTTACCCAAACCCTGAAACTAGTAAATTTTATAAAATTAGCGATTATGACTTAAAACATACAGCATCTTGGGTATACTTTGAGGGTATTGAAACATATTTAAGAAAGGTTGGCAGAAGAATTGTAGAATCGGCATATTTGACAACAGAATATGCATTAAAAGAAGAGTATCCTAATCTTGAATCTATGAAATTATCTCGCGGTTGGAATTTAATTGGACCTACTGGTAACATGTATTTAGTTAAAGAACCATTTGATTATTTCACATGGGAAGAAGTACAAGGAAACTGCGAGTTTGAAAATATTTACTTTTATGAAGCTGATGATCTAGAATGGACTAAAATTCAGGGAGATAATTTCAAAATAAGTAATATATTCGTACATATGGGATTTGCAATTAAAGTAAAAGACAATTGTCATCTCGGAGAGCGGAAAGAAGAATTGGATATTTCATCCCCTCCAGCCATTCCTAATTAAATGTTTTCTTTTTCTTTGTTTTTTTTGTGACTATTCTAATTTAATTAAAATTACTGCTAAAAAATAATGCTAGGCTTGAGTTTAACCGCAGTATTTATAAATAAACATTTTAGCCTAAACAATATGTTATACATTATAGGTTTAGGGTTAAGTGATGCTAAAGATATCACAATGAAAGGTCTGGAAGCAGTAAAAAAATGTTCGAAAATATACTTGGAAAATTATACTAGCTCATTTCAAGCCACAAAAGAAGAACTTGAAACATTGTATAAAAAGCCAATTATTCTCGCAGATAGAGAAATGATAGAAAAAAGTTCAGACAAAATATTTGGAAATTCAGGCAATGAAGATATTGCGCTTTTAGTTATTGGAGATCCAATGGGCGCAACAACCCACATAGATTTTATATTAAGAGCAAAAGAAAAAAAGATTCCAATTAAAATTATACATAATGCATCAATCATTAATGCAGTAGGCATTACCGGACTGCAGTTATACAAGTTTGGTAAAACTACATCAATATGTTACAAAGAAGGAAATTGGTTGCCTGAAACACCATATGACACAATTAAAATGAATCAAACAAATGGTTTGCACACTCTTTGTTTATTTGATATAAAGAAAGATGAAAACCGATATATGTCAATAAAAGAGGCAATTCAAACATTGCTGGAAATTGAAAATAAACGCAAAGAAAACATTTTCACGGAAAATACTTTATGTGTTGGCTGCGCCAGAATTGGTTCCGATACTGAAATTATCAAATCAGGCAAAGCTTCAGATTTGTTAAAACTTGATTTTGGCGGACCATTGCACTGTTTAATTGTGCCAGGTAAGCTTCACTTTATGGAAGAGGAAGCTTTAAAATAGGTGCTGTCAAAGTACCTAAAAAGTCAGGTGTAAAAGAGTTAGCTTCACTTTCGTAAAGGTGAAATAGATAACTTTAATAATCTAAATAATATAATATTTTTGTTAATGTCTAAAACGATTATTGAATTAAAAGATGTTAGTAAACATTTTTATAATCAAGAAATTCTAAAATTAGTTAATTTAAAAATACGAGAGAATTCAATATTAGGTCTGATTGGCCAAAGTGGAGCAGGTAAAACCACTTTAATCAGAATAATACTTGGATTATACACCCCAACAACCGGAGAAATTTATATTAAAGGAAAACTCGCTACAAACAACCAAAATAGACAGGTAGGGTTCGCAAGCCAAGAATACTCTTTCTACCCGAGATTAACTGTTGAAGAAAATTTAAAATTTTATGGCACAATGTACCGCATGACTAAAAATGCGCTAGAAAATAGAATTGACGAGCTTCTGGAAATGATGGAACTTGCACATGCAAAAAAAATAAGAAGCTCAAAACTTTCCGGGGGAATGAAGCGCAGGCTTGATATAGCGCTCGCGTTATTAAACCGCCCGCACATTTTGATACTTGATGAACCAACGACCGGTTTGGATATTGTACTTAAAGAAAAAATTTGGGCAATGATTGAAAAAATTAAAAAGACAGGCATAACTATTATTATCTCAAGTCATGACTTAGAAGAACTGGAAGAACACTGTACAGATATCGCTTTTGTCAGAGAAGGGTTTGTCTATTCTCCCGAACAACTTAAAGAATATTCCAAAAAATATCATCCACTAAAATTATCTGATCTTTTTAAAACATGGTATGTTGAAAAAAAATGATTAAAACATTTTATACTCTAGTTGCAAAAAATTGCAAGAACCTATTTCGTAATTGGGCTTCTATATTATTATTAATAGTTGGACCATTAGTTATTCTTTTGATAATGATAGTTGCATTTTCAGACATAAGTTTCCACGGGATTACAATTGGATACATAGGAGATCATGAACTTGTACAGCCAATAATTGGCCGAATGGATTATTTGGGAAATTTTCAACAATACCCTGTATTAGAAGATTGTCTGCTTCAATTGAAACAACAAAAAGTTCATCTTTGTTTAGACCTAAAAAATTATCAATCAACTTATATTGATTTATATTATGATAACACGCGAGGAGTAATTTCTTTAATGTTGATCTCGCAATTGCGTGAAGGCATTTCAAGAGAAAAAGAGAATATACTTAGAAACAAAACACATTCACTCATAAGCGGGCTAGATGAAATTCAAAACTTCATTAAAGATAAACAAGGAAATATTCAAAATATTATTTCAAGTTTAGAAGGATATAAATTAGAAATAGCAACCACCCAAAACGAAATGCTTGTCATCAAAAATGATATTGATTTCCAAATAAATGAATTAAATATTATGAAAAATGACCTTCATACTTTAAAAGACGATATAGATTACGGATATTCAAAATTTAACCAAAATAGAAATTCAATATACCAAACTCAAAATCAACTTCAAAATATACGAAATAATCTGATTAATCTTAATCAGGATACGGCCGCTATTGATCAAGCGATATATGCGCTTGATAGTCTTCAATCGGGCTTATCAACAATACAATATACAATTGTAGATGCACAAAATAAAGTAATTAATACGATTTCAAAAATTGACCGGGCGATTTCATCATTACAAAATGCAAAGACCTTTATTATCCTAACGGATGATAAACTTAGTAATATTAAATCTTCTTTAACAGGTAAAATATCAGAACTTAGTATATTAAATGGGGAACTAAACAACAAAAACCAAATAATCTCCAAAACTGCAAATATAGATGTTGAAAATATGGTTAACCCATTCCTTTTAGACATTAAACCAATGTTCCAAGATTCAAAAAGAGTTCAAGTTTTTAAAGAAACATATGACTTGTCTCTTCCAAAAAGACAAACGCCAGATCTAACAAGTATAGATTCTGTTCAAACACTCCTGCCATTTTTAATTTCAATTTTAATCTGTTTTGTTTCAATTATGATTTCAAACATCATTATCTTAGATGAAAAACATTCACCTGCTTATACTCGAAATTTAATTAGCCCCATATCTGGATTTATCCATATATTAAGTATTTTATTTACAATTTTAATAATATTACTTATAATGATTAGTATAGTATTAGGTGTAAGTTATATAGTCTTTTTTTTAGATATAACGCAAAGCATAGCAACAATTTTAACTGTAACTATATTTCTAATCTTGATTTATTCATTATGGGGTATTGCTTTAGGTTTTATCATAAATTCCACAACTACCTCTCTTTTAATTACAACTTTTTTTATGATTATTAATGTTTTCTTATCAGGCGCAATATTTCCCGTTGAACGTATGTCTAAAATAATTTTAGAGGTTAGTTCATTTATCCCATTCAGGGACGGTTTATCAATACTACAACAGTCTATTTTTTATAATATTCCATTAACCAGCTTCGTTCCACAGATAATAAATATGAGTATTATATTAGGTTTCAGTATAATAGTTCTAATGATAAGTTACAGTATCTCAAAAACAAGATTTAAACAAGGAATTTAAGACCTTAGAAACCACTAATTTTATAAATAGTTAATAATTCAAAGAGAATATCCGTTTAAAGCCCCGTAGTGTAGCGGCCAATCATCTTGCCCTTTGGATGCTTTATGCAAAAGATAGGCGAGGACCACGGTTCGAATTTGCGCTGTAAAATATCGCAAACGAAAATCCGTGCGGGGCTATTTTTTTAGTTTTTAATCAGTCCCTATGTTTTTCCCGGGGTTTTATTAAAACGCTGTGCGGGGCTATTTTATTTTCACTTTATATATCTAACAAGCGATAGTTTTATAAACCCTAAAATTATTCAATTTATTATGCTTTCTCGTCGGAGAATTAAATATTACAGAGATTAAAATGGAACAAGAAAAAGAATCATATGGAGCAGATAAAATCACAGTACTAGAAGGTCTAAAAGCAGTTAGAAAAAGACCGGGCATGTATATAGGTTCAACAGGCCCAAGAGGTCTTCACCACATAGTTTATGAGGTAGTTGACAATTCAATTGATGAAGCTTTGGCAGGATATTGCAGCAAAATTAATATAATAATTAATACTGATGGTTCTATATCAGTTGAAGATAATGGGCGAGGGATTCCAACAGGCATGCACCCAAAACTTAACATGTCAGCGCTTACTGTTGTTCTGACAAAATTACATGCAGGAGGTAAATTTGATGGAGAGGCATACAAAGTATCGGGGGGATTACATGGAGTAGGCGTCTCAGTTACAAATGCGCTTTCGATAAAATTAAAAGCCATTATAAAACGCGAAGGTAAAATCCATGAACAGGATTTTTCCCAGGGCAATCCAGTAAACAAAATACATATCATAGGGGATACAACTGAAACAGGCACAACAATTATATTTACACCAGACCCCGAAATATTCACTGAAACCACTATTTTTAGTTACGAAACTTTGCAATCAAGATTAAGAGAATTGGCGTTTTTAAACAGGGGCATTGAAATAAATATTAAAGATGAAAGAATAAATAAAGAACATACATTTAAATATGACGGAGGCATCAAAGAATTTGTATCCTACCTAAACAAAAATAAAATCGGTCTTCATGCTCCGATATATTTCGAAAAAAATAAAGATGATATAGGTGTAGAAATTTCATTGCAATATACTGATTCTTATCAAGAAAACATTTATTCTTTTGCAAATAATATTAATACTCACGAGGGGGGCACGCATTTATCCGGATTCAAATCAGCTTTAACAAGAGCAATAAACCAATATTCAGAAAACAACAAATTACTCGAAAAAAATGAAAAACTTTCAGGTGAAGATGTAAGAGAAGGTTTAACTGCAATTATAAGTATTAAGATTAAAGAACCGCAATTTGAAGGCCAGACAAAAACAAAACTGGGAAATTCAGAAGTTAAAGGTATTGTTGATTCAGTCATATTTTCAGGCCTAATGTCATACTTTGAAGAAAACCCGCAATCTGCCCGCCAAGTAATAAGCAAATGTGTAACAGCACAAAAAGCGAGAGAAGCAGCTAGAAAAGCTCGTGAATTAACAAGAAGAAAAGGTGTGCTGGAAAGTTCAGCTTTACCTGGGAAACTGGCTGATTGCGCAAACAACGACCCTAAACTGTGCGAAATTTATCTTGTTGAAGGAGATTCGGCAGGGGGTTGTTTTTCGGGAGATACAAAAGTCGCGCTAACTGACGGTCGCAATTTAAGTTTCAAAGAATTAATAAAAGAAAACATTAATAATAATAAAAATTATTGCTATACAATTAAAAATGATGGCGATATTGGGATAGAGATTATCAAGAATCCGAGAGTAACTAAAAAAAATACAAATGTAATTAAAATAATCCTTGATAATGATGAAACAATTGTATGTACACCTGACCATAAATTTATGACTAGAGATGGAGAATATTGCGAAGCAGATAAACTTACTGCTGAAATGAGTTTAATGCCATTGAATAGGAAAATATCTAAAATCGAAGGTCGAATTACGATTGAAGGTTATGAAATGGTTTATAGTTCTAAATCACATAAATGGATTTTGACACATTTGCTTGCAGACCAATATAATCTCAAAAATAAAGTTTACCAAACATCAGAAAAAAACCCTAAACATCATGCAGACTTTAACAAATTAAATAACAACCCTTCAAATATAATTAGATTGGCTAAAAGTGAACATCTCAAATTACACACACAAATTCTTAAAAAAACTTTACACCGAAAAGATGTAATAGAAAAATGTAAAAAAATCAAGCAAACCCCTGAATTCAAAAATAAAATTAGTAAAATTATGTCAAGTCCAAAAATGAAAGATATGCTTTCAAAAAGAGCAAAAAAACAATGGCAAGATGAAAACTACAAGAGATATATGGCTAAAAAATATTTAGAATTTTATAATAGCAATGAAAAATATAGACAAACAAATTTAGAAAAGTTAAACAAAAGTCAAAAAGAATATTGGTCATCTTTAAAGAATAGAGAAGCTCAAGCCCAAAAAATTAAAGAATTTTATAACCAAAATCCCGAAACAAAAAAAAGCTTGTCTGATAAAGCTAAAAAACAATGGAGCAATCAAGAATTAAAAAAATGGCGAAGTAAAAAAACTAAAGAACAATGGACCCTTGAATTTAGAGAAAAAAGAAAAAAAGCATATGACAAGACTTATTTTTCACATACGGTATCTTTAATGAAAAAAGTATTTGAAGAGTATGGTAATTTAGAAACATTTGATGAAGAAAGAAAAAAAAGTAAAAACAAGAATATCCTTAAAAAAAGTAAATTTCTTGAAAAGTTTTTTTCGAATGATTCTGAAGCTATGGTGGAAACAGTAGCGAATTATAATCACAAAATAAAGAAAATTATTCATCTAAAAAAGAAAATTGATGTTTATGATATTGAAATTCCAAACACCCATAATTTTGCATTAACAGCAGGAGTATTCGTGCATAATTCAGCTAAACAAGGCAGAGATAGAGAATATCAGGCAATTTTGCCTTTGAAAGGCAAGATTCTTAACGTAGAAAAAGCAAGAATAAATAAAGTAATCTCAAATGAAGAAATAGGTATAATTATCACTGCGCTGGGATGCGGGATTGGTGAAGATTTTAATATTTCAAAATTACGGTACCATAAAATTGTGATAATGACAGATTCTGATGTTGACGGTCAACACATTACCTGCCTTGCATTAACATTCTTTTACAGATATATGAAACAGCTTATTGAAAATGGAAATTTATACATTGCTCAACCCCCTTTATACCTTATTAAATCTGGTAAAACCCAAAAATACGCGCAAGATGATAAAGAAAAGGACCAAATATTGAAAGAATTGGGTACTGAAGAAAAAGAGGTAAATATACAAAGGTATAAAGGTTTAGGAGAGATGAACCCAGACCAGTTATGGGAAACTACGATGGACCCAAAAAAAAGAACTTTCAAAAAAGTTACAATTGAAGATGCAGTTGAAGCAGATCATACATTCACAACTTTAATGGGCGAACAAGTTGAAGCCCGCAGGAAATTTATTGAGGACCATTCAAAAGAAGTTATTAATTTAGATGTATAGCGCAGGCAATAAACACTTTTTTACATATTTCTACAACTTCATCTGATGGATAAAATTCTTTAGAATGAAGTCTGCCAGTTCCGCACCCGATCCGAATCATGCAGATAGGCCCATTAGACTCAAAAAAAGCAAAGTCATCATTTCCCAACCTCGGATTATTTTCAATTACTTCAAATTCACGCTCTAAACTTTTTCGCAGTTTAACTGCTAGCTCTGGAGAATTATACAAACTCGGATATCCTATGATAAATTCAAAATTAATTTTAACCTGAAATTCTGTTTCAATCTTTAAACAAATCTTTTCAATCTCATCCTTTATTTGAAATCTTAACTTTTCATCCAACGCCCTTGAAGTTCCAGTCATTCGCACATCTTCACATACAATATTATCTTTTACTCCCCCATTAATTAACGATATTACAACAGAACAATTCTTCCCAATAAAAGCCTGATGCGTCTTTTGGATAATTTCCGCGCTCGCAAGAATTGCATCTTTGCCTTCATATGGTGTTGCAGTATGAGCGCTTTTACCTGTAACTTTAAACTTAATCAAATCCACTGAACCCATCACATAACCAGCCCTTATTCCAATTTTACCTATAGGGATAGACGGATCAACATGCAAAGATATACCTGCATTAAATCTTCCAATAAAATCAAGCACATATTTTGCCCCGGAAGGGTAATCTTCTTCAGATGGCTGAAAAACACCTATAACATTATCAGCACTTACTAAAACTGAAGCTAATGCAGCCATATGCACATCATGACCGCATGCATGTTTGACCTCTGCACCAAAAGATAACCCGTCAAGTTCTGCTCTCAGGAGCACATTTGGAACGCCCTTTCTGACAATTAGGCCATTTTTCGGCAATCTTTCAAACTCAATGTTGTTTTGGGTAAAGAAATCACAAATTATTTCAGTAGTTTTAAACTCATGCCAACTGCATTCAGCATTTTCATTTAATTTATTTCTTAATTCGGTTGAATTCATATGTTGCCAGCCTCTTCAAACATTGTTCAGGTAAATAATCTTTAAATTCATATCCTGAATCTTGCGGGTATAACCAAACATTTTCAGCGTGTTTACCGTCATAATACAAAGGATATTCTAATCCTTTTAACCAATAGTCTGAAAATTGGGATTTATGCAATGACGGAAACTTTTGCAATAATATAATCCATGACTTTTGTTGCTTTTCAATTTTAGGGTCAAGATTAAATTCTGAAAATAAATTTTCAATCTCATCATATTCACGATTCTGCGCAGAAGACTGAAATTTATATCCTCTGCTTAAACCAAAAGCTGCAACATAATGATGCGAAGGTGAGACTGTTACTTCATACCCTAACTGATTTACTAAACCTCTTGCATTGTCCGCAAAATAATTAGCAGCCCCCTTCAAAGGTAAAGCGCTTTGACCTGGATAATGCCCCGTTACAAAAGCACTTTGCCAAAGTTCAAGAAACTCAGAAGGGTCTCCAAAAATATAATCAAATGGTTCACGCACAAAAGTAGTTAACTCTGTCTTAAGAAAATATTTATCAGGGTCTCTTGAATATCTGGACAATTCTACAGCCGGGCAATCAACTTTGTCATATGGCGCATCATAAGACCAATCTGTCAAAAAAGAAACGTAATTGGGCGTACCATCAAAACGCCTATCACGGATTTTAAATTTAACAACTTCTTTGCCATCTTTCATTAAAACATGCAATAATATGGAATTAAAGTCTCTTAAAACATTAATTACGCCATCATTATGATGATAAATAACCTTCTCAATATCTTCCTTGTTTTCAGAAACTTTTTCTAGCCTGCCTACTCGCTCAAAGACTAATGGATGCAATAATTCTAAAAGTGTTTCATTTTTGATTTGTGTAATAGGCGACTTTGTTTGTATCATAATATAACCATTTGTAAAGAAGTATTAATATTATTATGACATAAATATTCGTATGAGAATATTAAACAAGCTAGCTGAGAAGGTTTCAAAGTAGCCTAACTTATAATATAAGTTAAATTTAACACAAAGCTCCGATACACCGAAAGCTTTATAAAAGGTTTATAGATTCTTATACTAAGTTAAAATGGTTAATCCAAACACTAGAAATATAGGGCGTAAAACGAAAAAAGTATGGTATCCTTTAATAGCCCCAAAATTATTTTCAAACCAGATTATAGGGAAAACATTAGTTTATTCACCTGAGGACCTTATGCACAAGCCTGTTTCTATAAATTTAATGAACTTAACAGGAGACGTTAAAAACCAAAATATTAATATTGGATTTAGAGTATTAGGCGTAAAAAATGGCCAGGGATTAACTGATTTATGGTCATACACAATTATACCTTCTCATGTTAAAAGAATTGTAAGAAAAAAATTAGACAAAATAGATGATAGTTTTATATTGCAAACAAAAGATAATGTAAAATTAAGAGTAAAACCCTTGATTTTAACATTAAATAAAACAAGCAGACAAATCAGAAAAATACTAAGAAAAACAGCTAAAGAATCTTTAGCAAAGACATTTAACAGTTTTATATATGAAGACCTTATAAGAAATATATTAATGCGTAAATTGCAAAATGGTTTATCAAGAGAACTAAGAAAAACCACGCCTATCAAAGCATGTGAAATAAGAGTTTTAGAAAGATTAAGTGAAAAAGATGACGAAAAAGCAAAAGTAATGCAAATACCAAAAGAAACTAAAACTAAACCTCTCCGCGAAAAAGCTGCACCAAAAAAAGCATCCCTAAAAGCATCAGCAAAACAAACAGTTGAAGTTGCTAAAGAAACTAAAGAGTAAATGTTTTATACTCGCGCTTAATTCTAAATGATATGATAATTGCTATCGATGAAGCGGGCAAAGGTCCGGTTATAGGTCCGTTAATCATGTGCGGAATTTTAATTGAAGAAGAAAAAGTGCAAAAACTTATTGATATTGGTGTTAAAGATAGCAAGCTTCTTACACCAAACAAACGTGAAGAACTTTTTCCTGAAGTTAAAAAAATAGTTAAATCTTACAAAGTTATTTCAGTAAATCCTGCGGAACTTGACAGTTTGATGAAATCAGGGACAAATCTTAACAGGATTGAACTTCTGAAAACTGCCGAAATAATTAACTCATTAGAGGGAGATAAAGCAATTATTGATTGCCCATCAGTAAACCTTGAGGCATACAAAAGAGAATTACTTGCGCAGCTTAGCCGCAAAGTTGCGCTTATTGTTGAACATAAAGCCGATTTCAACTATCCTGAAGTAGGCGCAGCCTCAATCATTGCAAAAGTTATACGCGATACTGAAATAAAAAAATTACAAGAACAGTATGACGCAGACTTTGGCTCAGGCTACATGTCAGATCCATTAACTCAAAAATTTATAGAAGAAAACTGGCAAAAGTATCCTGAACTGTTTAGGCATTCTTGGTCAAGTTGGAAAGATTTAGCATTCAATAAGAATCAGAGTAAATTGGACGATTTCTAAACACCGCCAAACAACAAAAACACTACCCCAACTGCAACAATCCCGCCATACACATTCTTGTTCCATTTTAAAACCTTAGCGCCATCAAGTATCCCGACCGGTATCATGTTAAACAAAGCAAGCCACGTATTAATCAGATAACCATACTTAATTATCATACCAGTTACGCCAACAGCCGGAATAAAAAAACTCAAAAATAAAAACATTGCAGCCAAAATGATATTAACTATCGGTCCGCTCGCAGAGATTTTTCCATTAGTTATATTATTTACATACCCAGATATCATAACAGCGCCTGGCGCAGCAAAAATAATTCCGGTAAACGACATTGCAACTGCTAAGAGTAGCATTGTAAAGCTTGCTCTAAACTCTGCAAAGCACCCAAACCTTTGAGCAGTTATCTTATGCCCCAGTTCATGACAAATAAATCCGGTGCCTACTGTAACGGCAGAAATAAACCACACTATTAAAAATTCAATTGTAAAAGAAAAACCGCCACCCAACGCAATTGCAAACGCCAATGACAACATTACCCATGCGAGCGTTAAATCTTTAATTTCCTTTTCAGAAGTAGTATAAGAACCTATCTTATATTGTTTTGAATTTGCAGCAAACATATAATTAAGTTAAATTTTATAGTATATAAAGATATATAAAAAAGAAAAATCTATAGAAGTGATCTTACGCCTTCTATATGATCTGAAACATCTTGACCTTTCTTTGTTAAACTAAGTAATTTTAATCTACCCTGTTTTTCAAAGTTAACTAATTCATGTTTCTCCATTTGTTGCAAAATCTTAACTACGTGTGAATATGTGCAATCAACAGATTTAGCTAGTGAAGAAGCATACAGCGGCCCTTTAGTGTTCATTAAACCTAACAGCATTAATGCTGGTTTTTCTCTAAAAAATACGTTAAAAATTTCTTTATTCTTCATGTAAATTCAACCCCCAATTCATTAAAGTGTTTTTCTCGATTCACGTTTTTCTCGACGCTAAACCAGAAAATTTGTATCGTAATAACATTGTTGTTAAACATATGTATTATGTGGGTCCTATTTAAACCTATCGAAACCATGTTATAGTTTCTGACCAATAATAACGCAATGGGATTAAAAAATAACAAGGGTTTAAAAATATACGCTTTTAGAATAATACTTTAGCTTTTTCCTAAAACGCCAGTTATGAAAAATAATATTATAATTCTCACAACTACTGCTTAAAATAAATCAATGCTGCTTAAAAAGCAATAATAAAAAGAAATAAACTTATTCCAACATT
>JAGVYF010000035.1 GCA_018303425.1 Candidatus Woesearchaeota archaeon
TATCTTTTTATAATATTTATATTTATCATTTTATGATAAACATATCTTTTTTAGTTATATGTCTTTTTATATTTTAAATAAATAATTTATTTTTTTCTTTCTCTAAATAATATAAAAAGTAATAATACTAAAAGTAAAATGATGATTATTATCAATAATGTATATCTAATATCAAATATTAATCCGGGAAGTTCAAATTCAGGTTTTAATCCCGCATCTTCAATATCTGTATCGATAACAATTGCCCCTTTCTTCCTAATATCTAATGTAACTGCTATAGATTTAGTTCTTCTATCTGCTGTTACCTTAATCATATCTTTATGAATTTTTGGTTCTTTATTTGGACTAATAAAAAAAGTAATTTCAATTGTTTCTGAAGCTTGGGGTGGCAATGTAAGGTTATATTGGCTCAATTCTATAAATTTACCAAGTGAAGCAGTATCGATTACAAAATCCAGAAATTTATCACCTGTGTTAATTATAGTAAATTTTTCTCTTTTATTTTCTCCTTGCCGCATTGTAACACTGAGAGTCGAAATATTTAGTTCGAATAAGTCTGGTTCTGAGATAGCAGCCCCACCACCGCCTCCACCACCGCCTTCCCCGCCGCCTGCAGAAACTGGAGTTGGCGCAGGGGTTGAAGTAACTGGAGTTTCCCTTAAAGTATAATTGGCCATGAATGGTGTTTCAAACACATAAGTTGCACCTGAATAATTTACTTCCTGGCAAATACTTGCAGAACAAATAGCCCCATCAATTAAAATTTGCGGATCTGTAAAACTTACCCCATACATTGTCAAAATAGCAGTTTTATTTAATTCCAGAACTATTTCTGTTTGCATTAAAATTGAATTAGATGACATCCGGACTAATTTATCAATATTAATATCTCTTTGTATTGTTACGGATTCAGTAAAATGAATCTCCCCATAAGAGGTCATTTCAAGGATAACATCAGCCATATTCTGCAACTGCGCATTTGCATATGTGTCCATTCTTGTGCTAGTTCCATCAAAATTGTTCATGGTTATATTGTAAGAAGCTGAAACGTTTAATGTAATATTGTTGCTTGTCGTATTACTTTTTGAGTTGTATGCTGTAAAAGTTATGTGCCTTATTCCCCTGAAATTTATTTCAGGAATAAAAGTAACATTTCCAGTCGCATTATTTAAAGAGACTGTAAGATTTGCTATAGGCGTAAAAGTATAGTTAAGTCCATTACCCAGCGGATTTGTAAAATATGCTGAAAGATTTAATGATGTATTGGTATCTTCTTCAAAGGTTATATTTGGAATATTTGCAACTAATATTGGCGGGGCATTAATTGAATCATTTGTTACATTAAGTTGTGTATTTGCAACCGAACTTCCTGAAATCTCCAATATAAGATTTCCAGTGATATCAATTGCATAACTTCCGGTTATTTCAGGTTGAAATGTCAGATTTTCTTGTTGAAGATTCATTATGATGCTGATTAACAACACCAACATTAACAAGCACGCAAATCTATAAAAAATCTGATTAACCCAGACTATTTCATTTATTTTTCTCTTTCCTTTCTTATTCTTAGTGTGTTTCGACATTGTACGTTAATGTACCGGAATATACTCCCGGCAGTAAGCCTAAAGGAGGTTTAATATGAAAATATGTTGGCATGGTTTCGTTTACTGCGGAATTATTGCAATCAAATGCTGTGCAGATTTCCAAGCCAGTGGAATGGTTAAAGTAAGAATCATTCTCTGTCAAATATACTGGACTGATTAAACTGGAACCTTCTGCAGACTGTGAATTATCATCGTCGATTAAATAATCAGTTCCATCAGGTGTCCAATTAAAATTTGCGTCGGCTAATCCGAGATACGTCGTATTCCATCTAATATCCAATACATTATTTCCAACATTTTTCATAATATATTCATTTGTTCCAAAATTCCAAATCCCAAGATATACTGTACCACCCCCCAAAATAATGGAGGATGTGTAATTAACAGAAGATAAAGTTCCATAAGACCAGGTGCCATTAGCTTCATTATCATTTCCTCTTGAACTGCCATAACCGCCCGGAGCATTAACATTAAATTTATAATTTCCAGCAGGGATAAAAAACGGAGGAGTGCTGTTCACTGCAGTTAAATTTGAACCGAATCTCCAAATACAATTTTCTCCTGAAATTGCGCCTGTTTCAACTTTCCATGAGAAATTTACATTATTGGCAGTATTGCATTTCTGATTGGATGTTGAATTTAGACATAAGTATAAAGTTGGATGATTTGTTCCGCAATCATTATCAATATCTCTAATAGTCATTTCTACCGCTAAGCTTATGTTTGTATATGATAACGGATTAAATGTACAAACAGATTCAGTACAGGCGCCATATGAGGTCGTAGTATCAGTCATATTTACATGGATAATATTTGGCATATAATCCGTAAGCTGCATTGTTTGATTTAAATAACCTTGAGATATATTAAGATTGAAACTATCTACTGCTTGTAAACTAACATAAACAGTATTATTATTCCAGCCGGTCTCTTGACCATCTGAACCCCAAGGTATAGCTGCATCTATTGTTTCATAAATATTTATTTGTGAACTGTCCTCATAATTTCTGTCCCCGTAATTTGTTGAACCAACCTTGAGTTTATAAGTTATCTTATCTCCATCCGCATCTGTTGCAGCTGCCCATGCCACATTAGGTGTTTGATCATGGGTTGCTGTAGTGTTAAAATTTGCAGGAATATCCGGAATACTGTTAGTTAATTGGACTATTATATCGTATGCGCCTTCACTTAAATTTAATTGTTTATCATCATAAGCAAACATTCTGATATAAACCGTTTTATTTGTCCAATTTCCGTCATTTAATATATTGCCCCATGGAATTCTTGCATCAAAAAATGTAAAATTCTGCGTGCTTGCAGTTAAATGATTAGCAACTAAATTGTATGGACCGGTTGCGCCAATAGTGCTGACTGAAATATTATATGTTATTAAATCTCCGGCATCTGTATCAGTAGCTGATGACCAGTCTGTTCTTGGGCCCGGACTGTGTGAATGCAGCAAACCAGCGGTATTATTCAATTTTAAATTTGAAGCAACACTGGGAATATCATTTCTCAGCGTAAATTTACCGTCATATTTACTTTGAATTGTTCCAATTAGATTGTCAGTAGCATTGATCCTGAAATAATAATCTCTGATTGTGCTGCCACTGCCTAAAGTGAAATTATAATCTAAAGCTGTTGCCGACCAAGTATATGAATTTGTTGTAATATTAACATTTAACCTGCTTGTTTGACCTGATGCCATGTCTCCTATTTGGATGTTATAAGTTAATGAATCTTTCGGACATAAATCCGCGCCAGTCCCGTCTTCTGGATCATATGCTGCAGTCCAGCTTATATCCGGAGTAGTGTCATGAGTAGATGACGGCGCAAAACTAGCAGCTGATTGCGGCGGACGATTAAGTATTGTAAAATTAAAATATGTTATCTCAGAACGGTTATTTGCTCCTGCAGTGTTGTCCCAACTCATCATCGCCCCATAATAATCATTATGAGTTCCATTATATGTTATATTTAATACAGTAAAGTTTTGATTTAATATTATACCCGTGGTATTATCTTCGATTGAACTAGCCTCAGACCATGCATTAATTACGCTGCATTTAGTGTTATTCGACTCATTTTGTTTTGTTAATGTTTGAAGATTAGCATAAATATTGGTTACGCAAATAAACGTTTTAATTGTATCGCCTTGGGCATCGGTCCCTTTCCCCCAAATTAAAGATGCGTTTAACATATGCGTAGTCAGATTATTATCGTCGGTATATACGTCCCAACTTTGTCCTCCGAAGCATTGTTCAGTATTTTCAAAACCATCCTGCAGAGTGATTCTTAAAGGGTCAGATGGCGCAGTATTCGCCGTGCCAGTAGTAAAAGTAATATCAACTTTTGCGGCCGACACTGCATTTGAAAATAGGATGAATAAATATATAATTATAAAAATCTTCGCCATCCGTTTATTTGTTGAATTCATTTTTAATTTACCGTGAATATTCTGTAAGTGATTATATCTGCATATGTGCCTGCTTCTAAACCAACTGGCGGCATAATATGATAGTATGTAGGGAGCGTTTCGTTGTATGCTGCGCTATTACAATTTTTACTTACGCAAATGTCTAAACCTGTAGTATAGTTAAATGAACTTTCATTTGCTGAAAGATATACTGGAGCGATTAAGCCCGATGCTTCTGAGGACTGCAAGTTATCATCATCAATCTGGAAATCTGTGCCGTCAGGGGTCCAGTTTAATGCTGATGCAGCTCTTACAAGATCGGTTGCATTCCATAGTGCCGATACAACCGTATTACCATAATTTGTCATAACATATTCATTATTACCTGAACTCCATTGGCCTAATTTAATTGTTGCGCCTCCTAATATTACGGAAGTCGGGTAATTTACTGAAGTTAAGCTTCCAAATGTCCAAGTATTGTTCATTGCAGCGTCAGATGGATTTCTCTCATCATGATCTGTCAAATTAATATGATACCTGTAAGTATTTGCGGGATGGAAGAATTGTAAAGTATCTTTTGTCTTGTTTGCGCTAAATTGGAATAAACAATCATTATTTACTTTTGAAATACTGTCAACATTGTAAGTGTAATTATAAGCTGTAGATGAACAACCTTGGTATGATGATTGATTGATACATAAATATAAATTAAGCTCCCCATAAGCATCATCAGTGCAATCTTGGTCAATATCTGTTGCATTAATCAATACTGCAAATGTTATATTTGAACCAGATACAGGATTTAGCGTGCAACTTGGACAGGTTCCAAATGAAGTAACTGTGTCAGTGAACCTTACTTTGCTAATTTTTGGCAGGCTGTTAGTTATGTTTAAATTCCATTGCGTTGATGCCCCCCAATTGCCCCGGCTATCATTTGCATAATATCTCCAGTAAATCAAGTTTCCCCTAGAACTGCAGGCTGTAATGTTATTTGAAACATCTATTGCCGTAGCGCCAACTGCCGTAAATGTATCATTCCTTAAAATCCCGTCGCCGCAGTTGTATTCCAGGTAATAACCGCTGATTAAACTTACATCTGAAATAGAGATGTTAAACAAACCGTCTTCATACCGTTTTAATGTTGTGAAATTAGTGTTATTATCAGTAAAAGCTGGTCCTGCTACATTCATAACCATCATACGGCGTAACCCCGAAAGTTAAGTTTGTCCTCAAGTTAAAATATCTGCTTGTTATATTATTAATGGTATGGTTTGCGCCTGTACTGTCAATCTGTCCATAAAAGGTCATATTATATAAATCTCCAATTTCTTGCGCTGTTAATGTTCGGTTCCAAAGCATGACCTCATCTAATATACCATCAAATACCGCAGTACTATAATTACCGATTGCTGTCCCAATTTCTGCGCCCATCGTAATTGCATAAGTCGCAATTTTAGATGCTTTTAAGTTTCCATTAATATAAAAACTAACATTTTTATCTGAATTTTGATATGTTATAATTAAATGCGACCATGAATTATTCGGAAAATCATAAGTATAATTAGTATATTGATAATTTGTTCCAGTATTTGCAGATGTAAATAAACAAACATCATTGAGTCCACAACCTAATAAACCTCTATCCATACCTACAGCCCATCCCCCAAAACTCCCCAAGTCTCTAAAATTTGAAAAGAAAACAGAATTATCAGTTGTTAAATTAGGTTTTAACCACATTCCTATACTAAATGTTGTTATGTCAAGACCATTCCTATTATTAAGTTTAACACCGCCCGAGTTTGCGGATTCAAACAAATATCCATTTTTAATTTTACCTGTGATATTAGTTACTTTATTCTCTGACTTTCCATGATTAGACCCCTGTGAATCTTTTGCATCGTTATCAAATTTCCAATAACTGACTAAACCATCTTTTAACGCTCTTGTCCCGTTAATATACCATTCATATACAGTTGCGTTTTCCGGGTTGCCGTTGCTGTCTGTGTATGTCCAGGTTCCGCCAACTTCAGGTGTTATTGATGTCACAGTTGCAGGAGTTATATTGACATTGGATGCTACTGGAACAATATTTGCCGCAACTGTCACGTTTATAGTTGTTGAGTTTACTTGCGTGCCGTATTCATAACCATCATATGGAGTTACTCCGAAAGTTAAGTTTGTTCCAACGCCGTAATAATTGCTCGTTAAATTATTAATGGTA
>JAGVYF010000036.1 GCA_018303425.1 Candidatus Woesearchaeota archaeon
GTTAATATATCAAGCTGTTGGTTGCCAAATATAAAAATTCCAACCACTGCAAGCCACGGATATTTTTGAACTGCAGAGATTTAATTCATAATTATCTCAAACTATGAGGTACGACAAAATCTCTGATTTTTGTGTACAAAAATAGCAATACTATTTTTCGTATTAAACCATAAAATAATAATCTTAATAACAAAAAAGAAATTATCATCTTAAACTAAATTTAAGATTGACCAGGCAATTATTAATACAATTCCTCCACCAAATAAAGAACCAGCTAATTTACCAATTGCTACAGTTAGAGCAGTTCTTTTGTCTTTTATTTTTAATTTTTTAATTTTCTGCCATTCATAACCTTCAAAAATACCCGCGAACCCATCTGTAATTGCATTTCCAACTAAACCTCCAACTATTGCACCGAAAATTCCAAAAAGTTCTGCACCTGATAAAACAAAAATTGCTAATGTTCCATTGTCTATCAACCCAAAAAGTATATCTGCTTTTAAAATCCGTATTGGCACTTTAAATAAAAAAATGGGAAGAATAGAAATGATTCCAAGCACAATCATAATTGGACCGATTATCCTTTTTTGAGTCAAAAAAAAAAAGCTAACTAAAAGTATAATTATAGCTAATAAACTTATATTTAAGATAGCAGTCATCAACTTTTCTTTATCCATCGCCATTTTATTATATCAATAAGTTAAAAGTATAAAAATCTTTTTAATGTTCGGCGACAATTTTAAGGATGCTAAACCAAATCTCAAATTTAGCTATTTCATATTTTTCTTTAATAGCCAATAAATGAACAATATTCTAAAAGGATAAATATATAAATAACTTTAAATTTATTATTATCATATGAATAAAATGGTTCAATTGGTGAATGGATAGTGATATTTTTAATTATGTTATCAATTGGAGTGCTAGTTTTATTCATTTCTACAGAACAGACTTATACAAAAGCAGAAGTTGATGATAGATTGAGTAAACTTAACGAAACATTAAACAGTAAATCTAATAAACCCGCATGTAAACTTCTAGAAATTGATTTTCAAAAAGATGCAGGTAAAAACGATTTTGAGATATGCAGTAATATTGGTAAGGAACCTTTATTAAGAATAATATCTAAAGATATAACACATTACAAGGGTCCCACTGGTTCTATTATGATAACTAATTTTTGTTCTGTTGAAAGACTTGTCTTTAGTCACTCTATAACAGAAACTACAATATCAAATATTGGAACAAGCATATCACGACCATATGGCGGCGAAGATTGTTCTGTTAAAGATCCCTTAAATGGTGTGGCTGAAAAAATTAAAACTACTGAAATCGATATTCTTTGCTGTTAATTTTTTATAGAATGGTTATTTTAACATTAAATCGCTAAATTTGACATTGTTAACTTATCGTTTCAGCAAAATATTATTATAATAAATAACTATGACCAAATTCGGGTAAATGAACATAATCCTAAAACATAATATTTATAAAGAGTTATTGCTCTCATAATATTTGTATTAATATGGGATGAACTACGGCAAAATAGATTTTAAGTAGATTATAAATGACAAAAATAAATAAGCTTGTAATGCATGGCTTTAAAAGCTTTGCAAACCGCACCGAAGTATTATTAGGAGACAAATTTAATTGTGTTTTAGGGCCAAATGGCTCAGGTAAATCTAATATTATGGATGCTTTATGTTTTGTGTTGGGCAGAGGTTCAGCTAAAGCTATGAGAGCTGAAAAATCGGCTAATTTAATATATAATGGCGGCAAAACTAAACAGGCCGCTAAATTTGGAGAAGTTAGCATTTATTTTGACAACAAAAATCATCAATTTCCTTTTGACGAAGAAGAAATTAAAGTTACCAGGATGGTCAATCAGAATGGTTCAAGTAAATATAAAATTAATAATAAAGCTTCTACAAGACAGGAATTGCTTGAAATGCTTTCTCAGTCAAAGATTGATCCTGACGGATTTAACATCGTTTTACAGGGAGATATAGTCCGATTTGTTGAAATGCCTCCTATTGAAAGAAGAAAGATTGTTGAAGAAATTGCAGGCATTTCTATCTATGAACAAAGAAAAGAAAAAGCGCTCCGTGAATTAACAGGGGTTGAACAGAAATTAAATGATGCAGAATTGATTTTAGGGGAAAGAAAAAATTATCTTAAAGAACTTGCAAAAGATCGGAACCATGCGCTAAAATTTAAAGAATTAAGAGATAAAGTTGATGAAAATAAAGCTTCATATTTAAACATACAAATAAAAACAAAACAAAAAATACATCACGATTTTGTTGAAAAACTTGATAAAGAAAAACATAAAATTGAGGATATTGAAAATCAAGTTAACGCGTTAAAAAAAATTAACGAAGAAAAGAGAAAAGAAACGGATAAAATTTCTAGGGATATTGAAGAAAAAGGCGAGAAAGAACAAGTAACTGTACACAAGGAAATTGAAACATTAAAAGTATTGCTTGCTACTAATCGCACAAGAATGGAAAATTGCAGTTCCGAAATTGAAAAAATTAAACAAAGAAAAACGCAGCTTAATAGCGACCTTAAGGGACTTGCCTGCAGGATTAAAGAGTTTGAATCTAAAAAAAATGGACTTGAAAAAGAAAAAAATGAAAAGCTAAAAGAAGAAAAAGTTATTGAAGCAAGTTTATCCCGGTTTAGGCAAAAAAACAATTTAGACAATGTTGAAGAAATTGAAAGAGAAATTGAAAATATTGATTCAGTAGAAGAAAAATTGCAAAAAGAAATTATGGAAATTAGACAACAACAGCAGAATTTACTTAGAAAAAAGGATCAATTAGAATATGAATTAAAAACGATTGATGAAAAGCTTGCTAAAGTTAAAGAAGTGGAATCAGAAAGCAATGAACAAATTAAAAATCTAAAGAATCGGAAAGATTTATTCAAAAAAAAGACTTTAGAACTTAACACGGCATTATCTGATGATTCCACATTGGCTGCAAGACTAAGAGAAGTAAAAACAAGGTACGAAACTTTACATGAAAAACAAATAAAATTGCAAGCAAAAAATGTAGGCATTATGGAAGCAAGTGCGTCTAACATGGCAACGAAAAAAATTAAAGAGTTAAAACTTAAGGGGGTATATGGAACAATTGCCGAACTGGGTCAAGTATCCTCAAAATATTCTTTGGCTTTAGAAGTTGCATCTGGCAATAAAATAGAAAGTATTGTTGTTGAAAATGATAAAATTGCCGCGGAATGCATAAATTATTTAAAATCAAACAGGTTAGGGATTGCAACATTTGTGCCCCTTAACAAAATTAAACCGGTCAAATCTTCAAGTGAAACTAAAAAGCTTAGTGAATCAAGAGGAGTGCACGGATTAGCAATTGATCTTGTTACATATGATAACAAATTTAAAGATGCATTTTCTTATGTTTTTGGCAACACATTGGTAATTGATGATATTAATACTGCGAGAAGAATAGGCATAGGCGCCGCTAAAATGGTGACATTGGAAGGAGACTTGGCAGATTTTTCAGGAGTCATGCGCGGCGGTTACAGAATGCGAAAAAAAGGATCAGGATTTGTTGAGCATGAAGTAACTAAAGATATCGAGAAGTGCGAGTTAGAAGTTGCCGAAATTCAAGGATTAATATCTGCCCTTGACAGAAAAAGAAAAGAAAATGAATTAAATATTGACACCCTCAGGCAAGAAAAAGCCGAGCTTGAAGGAGAAATAATTAAATTTGAAAAAAGTCTGCACCTTGAATCCGGTGACCTGGAAGCTTCAATGTCAAAAAAAGAAGGATTGAATAAAGAATTAAATGAAACCGATACCGCATTAAAAGAAGTCTTGAGCAAAATAACAAAATTGAATCGGGAACTTGCAAATAATAAAATTCAAAGACAAAATTTAAGGAATAAAATTTCAACATTGCGCAATCCCAAATTAGTTGCAGAGCTTCATACGTTTGAAGAACAGAAAAAAGATATTAAAGAAAAGTTAATACAGATTGAAGCTGAAAAAAAGAACTATGATACACACATTTCTTTAACAGCTCCAGAACAAGAAAAAATTAACGAAATACTGAAACAGCATGATAAAGAGATGAATGGTTTTGATAAAGAGATTAAATCTTTAACTGAAGCGGTTAAAACTGATGAAGAAAATTTAAAAGTTAAAGAGAAACAGGCTAAAGAGTTCTATGCCAAATATAAGACTTTGTTCGCTGAAAGATCAAAACTTTCAGATGACATCTCAAAAGCAAATTTAAAAATTGATTATTTAAGAGACAATTCCAGGAAAGCGGAGATTTCATTAAACACATTGTCCCTCGAAAATGTGCACGTTAAAGCAGAATTAAAAACCTATGAAGAAGAGTTTGAACAATATAAAGGCATTAAGTTGAATGATTTGCCTGAAGCAGACTTAAAACGCGAAATTGACAAATTTGAAAAGATGGTCCAAAACATGGGGGCTGTTAATATGAAAGCTCTTGAGATATATGAAAAAGTTGAAACTGAATATAATTTGCTGCTTGAAAAGAAAAAAAGTTTAAGCGATGAAAAAGAGGATGTTCTTCTTTTAATCAATGAAATTGAAAGTAGAAAGAAAAATATTTTTATGGAAGCTTTCAATGTAGTAAATACAAATTTTCAAAATTTTTTCGGGATGCTTTCAACCAAAGGCGAGGCTTCACTTGTTATTGAAAACTCAGAAGATTTGTTTGAAGCAGGTTTACTTATTAAAGTACGGCTTACTGGTACAAAATTTTTAGACATTCGCTCATTATCTGGCGGCGAAAAAACTATGACTGCTCTGGCGTTTATATTTGCAGTGCAAGAACATCAGCCCCATTCATTCTATGTGCTTGATGAAGTTGATGCTGCGCTCGATAAACATAACTCCGAAAAACTTGCAAAACTAGTTCGGAAGTATTGCGACCACGCGCAGTATCTCGTTATTTCTCACAATGATGCTGTAATCGGTGAAGCTTCCCCTATTTTTCCAACAATAAATCCTTTTGAATTTGAATAATCATTTTTGCAAGACCAATATATTTGTCTAATATTGCAGGACTATGCAAAAGTTGTGTTTTTCGCATTTTCCCTTTTTTCTTAAAAGAGATTGCACTCGTAGCATAGCAACGCTTGTAATTAAATGGGATACCAATCATTAATGGACGGGAATGTCTGTGTTTGTTGTAGACAGTTAAGTTTTGGATAATAAAAACGATATAACCTCGCCTATCCCACCATTTGCTTCGCTCATTCCACAGCAAGCTGTGGGGTATTACGGCGAGGTAAATTCAAAAATAGTTAAT
>JAGVYF010000037.1 GCA_018303425.1 Candidatus Woesearchaeota archaeon
AAGATTTTTAATTAATTTGTTTTGTTAATTAGGGTACATGCTTGTCGCTATTGAATCAGCTAGGGGGTGTATTCATATGGATGAAACCTCCGAACATAAATTGAATCTTGGTTTGATGAGATTTATCCGGCGCCAGGTAATTGAAAATAAGATTCCCGAAAATTTTAGAATTGCAATTGGCAGAGGCACGTTATATCATATTTTCTTTACCCCTTTTTCAAATTCTTTGCAACATAAGCCTATGATTCTTGTATCAATATGCGGTATAGGGAGTCACATTTTTAATTATGGTATATATAATACTCAAAGCTATGTGGAAACTAAGTTAAACATTCCTCATGTAGATGCTGCGCCTGTTACAAGGTTAATCAATTTTGTGATGAATGAGCTTGTATCAGGAGAAGAGTAAAGAGGTTTTATAAAACTTGAAGAAGTTATTGGCAAGGCTACATTTGTACCATTATGTTCTGCTTAACTACTCATTTAATATTGTGGCAATTAAACAGACAAAGAGTTGTGCAAAACATTTACCGTAGAACTATACTCTCTCGAAAATTTTACAATTGTATGAGTTATAGAACTGCGAAAATTGTTTAATAGGGGGTTGAATCTATGAGCAATGACAAAAATCTTCCAGTTGTAATATCGGAATCCGGCGCAGTTGCTGCCGTTAAAAAATCATTTAGTCTTGTTTTTAGGATGATATATGGTTTAGGCACACATCCAAAAGCTGTTTTTTTTGGAATGCTTGGGGCGGTAACCTCGCTGTTGCCTGAAATAATGACTAAAAATGGAAATACGTGGTGGCTGCAAAAATCAGGTAATGACCGACTTTCAAAAGATATGGCTGAGATAACTTTTAGTATTATGGGCCTTGCTTTATGGGGGTGGTTTTTTTCATACCTTTGGATTAATTTCGCAGTTATTATTCCCGCATATTGGGAATCGTTAATGTTTTGGTTTGATGGTTTCGGTTGGTGGGGTCCGTGGCTTATCTGGACTTGGGGTTTTATTGACCTAATTCTTTTGTTTATGCTTACGAACATTTTAGGGTGGGCATTTTTTAAAAATGTGGCAAAAAACAATACACTGCTTTTAGAAGATGAAACTCCTGCAGAAAAAGATACGTCTTCGGATAAGGAGTAAGAAATTGGGCATCTCTGAATCTGTAAAACAAAATTTGAATGTTTTGTCGGATGATTCATTAACTGTCCGGATTACGCATGAACCTATTCAGCTTACTGTTAAAATTGATGATGTTAGCGGCATTTCTCCGGATTTTCAATCCGAAACAAGAAAAAAGATTAATTCTCTCCCTGATAACGAACAAGAAAAAGTTGCAAAGCAAATATATGAATATAGTATGAGAGTTCAACGTTTTTACAAAGACCGAAAAATTATCTTATACTACTTGTTTTTAAAATTTGCAATATCTGAATCCATGGGCATGGTTGAAGTGCTGTACTTTGTCATAGTTAAAGTTTCAAAGGACAAGCTTTTAAGGCTTGCAGACGATAATTTTGTGCAGGGTGTTGTTCTGCTTCCCCACTAATTGCGCAGTCACCTAGGAAGTGAGCAGTGTAAAATCTCATTTTTCCTATGTGTGTTTCAATAGCGGTTCATATTTGATTGTCTCTTCAATGGAAATGGAGTATGATAAATCTGATCGAGTGGGGCAAGCATATCCGTCAGTTTATAGCAAAACAATGAATGGTTGTGTCAGGTTTCAATGATTAATTTAGTTTTTAACTTTTAACATAGTTGATAAGTAATTTTACATTTCTCTATTGGAAAGGAAGTGCGCGATGAGTGAAAAGACTTCTGGAAAGCCTGAACTCGATTTGCAAACTGTTGCGCAGAAGTTGGGTGTTAATTTCGATATGGATAAACTTTTAGTTACTGCATCTCAAAAAGGCGAATTTGACTGTGTGGAGTTTTTGGTAAAGAATGGCGCTGATGTTCATGCGGCGCTGATGTTCATGCACCAGGTGATGGCCATCTTGAGGTTGTCCGTTTCCTTAAGAACAACTTTAAGTAGATTTTAATAGAGTAAAAACATGCCTAATGAGACCAGAACTTGACAATGACAATTTTTGAAGTGTTATGAAATCTCATTTTTCCTATGTGTTTTACCGATGGCTTATCTTTGCATTGTGGTGTCGAGTTTTGATTGACGATGATGCTGTCTTATCATCATCTAATCTGGAGGTAAACAATGTTTGAAAGCATGACAGAGACTATTAAGGAGACTATTATCCATTTATTTGGTTCCCACAGCAATGCTAAAATTCCTGTTAAAATAGTTTATGGATTCTTTGCCCTTAACATTAACCTAAGTGATATTGTTCAGAGTTGGGAGGATTTTACAGGGCAAGAACAAATGAGCAAATTTAAGGGGCGTATAAATACTCCAGAGGTAAAAAAAATAATTAATGAACAAGTGGGGGATATTTTTAAATATTTTTCATCAAATGGGATAACATATAACACGGATGTCATATTGGATAATTTTGTAGACAAGGAACTGAATGGGTTTTTTAGCATTGAAGTAAGACTTAAACTGGATAAAACAACGTGTTTAAATATCAATGAATTATTCAATCTTATTTCTGTTGAATTTGATTTTGGGGGTGATGAGATTTTAGACATAGGAGATATATCAATTCTGAATTGATGGTAGGAGGTGTTTATTGAAAGTAAACATTATTACAGAAAAGTTCAGAATGATTCTGGAGAATTCAGATAATGTTGTTTTGTTCAATGTTCTGGTTTTATTTAATAGTTTCAAGTATGGTATGGATAGGGTCATTCTTGGCAGCAATAGATTGATAATTGAGAGTGACACTCCGTTATTTGACATTGAAATCCAGAAACATTTGAAAAACGTAATTATTCCTTTTTGTGTTGAATTGGGATGCGCTATCAATCAACAAAGTATAGGAATCAGCGCCGTAGGCCATCTTTCGGTTTCAATGCATGCAACTAAAACTCAAATTAAGATGATGACTAATTCGGGAATTGTTGACATCATTGAGTTGATTGGCGAAGAAAGGGGTAAAGATGACGGCAAACTTGTCCAATTTCAGGTGCAGTAATGTCCAGTAAAGAGTATGCTCTCTTGTTTGTTCTAGTATTATTCAAGTTAATTTTTCAGTTAATCATGTTTGTTTTAATTGTGTATGGCTTGTTTTTAGTAATACTTTAACAAAATGAAGTTTTAACACAAAAGTTAACGTTATTCCGTGCAGAGTCGCGCAGTGTTAGTGTATTTATCAGCACAGTAGCCTCTGGTTGCATTAAAGTGCACATGAGCCATAAACCGACGTTAACTTTGGTTTGTCGCTTCATAAAAATAAAGTATTACTCTTTTTAGATGCAAATAAAAAGGAGAGTATGCAAAATGCATGGCCCACAGACAGAAAATAAATCTAGGTATAAGAGGATGATAAGCCCATTAGGATTCGTTATTTTATTTCTTTTATTATTTGTGTTTGGGATTCTATTTGTTTTGGGGTTTATTGGAGACTCTAATCATAAGCAGACCAACCAAATTTTGGCCGATTCGCAAACAAGTGAAGCATTTGAAAATGGAACATCTGAACTGGAATCTTTTAGTAATTTGATGAATTCATTTGAGATATCTGAATTAAACGAGATTATCAATAAAAAAGATTATTCGAATGCAAATAGGGTGAATCTGAATGGTGTTACGCCTTTAATGGTGGCGGCCTATTTCGGGAAAGAGCAAGTCCTTGTCTCATTTTTGGCCCGTGGCGCTGATGAAAATGCCAGAGATAGATACGGGCATACTCCACTTATGTATGCAGTTTGTTCGCCTAAATCTATTTTTTTAGGTCCTAATCTTGCTGCAACTCTTGTGTCGGTTGGCGCAAGAATTGATGAGCAGGATTTTAGCGAATATACTGCTTTGATGTATGCCTGTATCATAGGCAACACACCCGCTGCAAAACTTTTGCTTGAAAACGGGGCAAATCCGCATCTTTCAGGGCGCGGCAAGGTTACGGCTTTTTCTCTTGCAACTTCCCATAGTAATTTTGCAATACTTGAACTTTTAAAGTCTTATTTTTAATGAATATATTGACTAAAGTCAAACCGAAGTTAACTTTAATGAGCATACTTTACACGTACTTTTTAATCATTTTTAGCCCAAAATTGCGTCTGAATAACATGAATAGCCAGTGAAAGGGGAATAACATGAACTTTAAAAATAAGAGTTTGTTTATCCAGCTTTTCCAGAGCGAGTCTCTTGAAGAAGAAAAGAGAATTTTTGTAAAGATTGCATCTCAAAATTCCCAATTCCTAGTTTATGTAGCATCAAAAATTTTATTTATGAAAAAGTTTCCTGTTGTGTACAATAATTTCAAAAACTATCCCCTAATTTTGGATGTGTGTAAACCCCGCAGTTGGAAGGTTGCTTTTAATTTGGTTACTAAAGCTATCAAAACCACTGAAGCAACTCGTTTGGTTAAACAGTCCAAACGTGGCAAAATGAATAACATAACACGGCAAAATAATGATATTTCGTCTTTTAAAAGCCTTTTTACAAAAGATCCCTTGTTAAACCCTCGTTAAACAATCCCTCCTTTACTTCTGATTAAATCATTCGCATTTGAAAGGCATATTAAACATTTTAAAGGGGCATTTTTAAAGGAGGGACAAAGTGGATGCTGATTCGGGCTTAAGACTCATTGGTTTATTGAATAGTTTTTCTGATGGTGTAGCCCATGTTGTCTATGTAGTGCATAAGAGTATTACATTTGACATGGATACTACTGATCTTTCATTTGAAGACAAATTCAGGATAAGTTCAGTTGAAAAGATTAAAAAGCGTTTGAATTTGCCACCCAATAAAGACTTGATTGATGATTATGTCAACAAGATTGATCAATTTTATGCAAAAAAGAACATCCCATTTGTAAATCGCTTTAAGATGTGCAATCGGGGTGACGGAAAAATCTGCCGTTTTTGGATTATCTTAACTGTCCTCATCACACAAGATCAGGGTTTGAAGTTGTTGAATGAATTTGAAATTGATTCATTAGTGGATGGTTCAGAACTGGTAGATAACATTAGTGATTCAACGTTTTTTGAAGTAATTCACAAATCCATAAAAATTAATTTGGATATTATGGGATTATCTATTACTGATAATGATGCTATTGAAAAATCTCATCAATTGATTTGTGAAAGACTGCAGGCAGATCCTATTTTAACTGAACAAGTTTCACAGTACCTCGCAGAAATTCTGTCTTATTACAGCGCAAACAATATCGAGATTCAGGATAATTACCCGGTGAAATTCATATTCCTTCTTAAACAGGGGACTGATTTGGGAATAACTGCAAAATTCCGTATTAGACTTACAACTGCAACGCTTATTAGACTTTTATGTTCTCAAACGGTTGAAGAGATTGTAAGGCATGATTTCAAGCCAGTACTTAAATCTTGTTTGAACTAGTGAGAGGTTAAAAGAATATGTATAAAAAACTAAAAGCGGTAATATATTTTTTGGGAGTCATAGTTTTAGGTTTTGGGTTTGGTGTTTTGCATGCGTCATACTTTATTGGTGTTGAAAAACTTTTCATTACAGGATGTGTATTGTTTAGCGGATTATTTTGCTGGCTGAGCGCTGAATCCAGACCGCAGATATCTGAAAATAAAACAGATATTCTTTCTGAAGAAGAGATTAAAGAATTAACTTGAAATTCCATAATTTAAACGCAAGGAGGAACCATGCCAAATCTTCAAAATACAAATCAGAGATATGATATGGATAGAATATTGAAATTGCTCATTCATGGGTCCATTATTGCCATTGGTTTCAGCGTGTTGCTTTACGGAATTTCGGAATCTAAAAAAGACTTTCTCTATAAAACCGTAGATTTTACATTATTGGTAACTGACAAAGAACATCAAATGTTATTGCATCGAACGCATCATTTTTATGTATATGGAGTATTAGCGCATACCGGAACAGAAACAGTGTTAGAAATGTCTGACTATCATGATGAAATCAAATCATTTAGTATGTATGCCAAGATCAAAGTTGGTTTATCTTACCACTTTAAGGTGGACAATAGAGGCGTCAAGTTTTGGAACATTATTGCAATTGAACCATTTGTGGATGCACAACGCTAAAGGAGTGGTTATGCATAACAGTCGGAATGACATCTCTCTGATCAATATTACTCATTTGATTTTGGCGTTTCTCTGTTTTTTAAGTTTGTTTTTGAATTTGTATAGGCTGTCGATTTGCAGTATTTGCGGATTGCAAAAATATACTCTTCAAACCATTGATTTTGCAGTATTAGTGACTGATAAAGAACATCAACGGTTATCGCCCTGGGCGCATTATTTTTACGTATATGGCGCATGCCCGGAGTGTGAAGCAGAGATTAGGTTAGAAATGTCTGATTATTATGATGAAACCAAATCAGATGGCATGTACGCCAAGATCAAAGTAGGCTTACCCTACCACTTTAAGGTG
>JAGVYF010000038.1 GCA_018303425.1 Candidatus Woesearchaeota archaeon
AGTAGTCACAATATTAGGGTACTGTTTCACAAGCGTCAAAAACATATTTTCTTCACTATGCAGTTCAACTCCTTCAACTTCAATATGCCTAAACGCATTGATAATGTCAGTTGCATTATACCCCATGCGTTTCAGATAATCTTTAACCTCGTCTTTATCCATACCCTCTTTAAATAATTGTTCAATATAAGTGACTAAATCAACTTGTAAGTGGTTCACCAGGGGCTTTGGTTTTGCCTGAATAATTTTTTCAGCATCCCCTTCTTCAGTTGAAACTCTATTGTGATGCAGCTGTTTTTCCAGTTCATCAGCCCTCTGTTTTTCTTTGTCAGCTTTAAGGTTAAAAAGTTTATACTTGCGCATGTTCCCAATAATCTGCTGCATTCTGTCAATTACATATTGATCAGACACATTTTGCCCTTTAATCTCTGCAATCGGCACATGTATAAGAAACGGACGGTAATAACGTTCAGCCAACTTAACAATAGCATGGCCAACTGGCAACATTGAAAAAAAGTTTTTATGTTCGCGCAGCTGCATTAAAGCTGATATGGTCTCAACATCCGGAGGCAGCACCTGCTGAAAAGCTATGTTGCATGCAGCATTGCCGGATACAACGTCAGAAAGTTTAGAAACGTGCTGATCTAAACAAATTAATGAAATCCCATATTCCCTAATCTCGCGAAACATCATTTCAGTTATGCTTTCAGATACAAAACTGGTTTTTTGTTTGAGAAAAATATTATGCGCTTCATCAACAAGAATTGCATGCGAAAAACCTTCATTTGAAGCAGCTATTGCCTTTTTCCATTTGTAAATATAAGTAAGCAAATAAGATGAAAAAAACTTTTTTTCTGCATTATTCAGGGTATCAAGCTCAAACAACACATTTTTATCAAGAAGTTCTGGTATAGTTATCAAGTCTTTGTCTTTATAATTAACTGCCTGACCAAACGCCCCAAATGTCAGGACATGCGCAATCCTTGCGGCGCTTGCGACCCATTCAGTTTCTCGTGAAGAACCTCCCTTTGAATTGGACAGCTCATCCAGCCTGTCCTTAATTTGGTTCCAGTTAGGATAATTTCCTGAGCCTTTATACACGCCAAACTCTCTGAACGCTTTATCTAAAACTTCAGATATTATTTTGTGAACGCCATAACTTGCCATAAATGATTCAGTAATCAGATCTGATAAAGTATTAATCCATTCCTTAGGATCAACGTCTTTTGGAGGTTCATTAATATTTACTTTAAATAAGTTTGAAACTTTATTATTGCCAACAGTAAACGTCAGGATAGAATCATCAACTAACATCAACGGACGAAAAGATTTTTTCCAGTCAAATACCAGGAATGGTTTCTCCTTAAGAATAAAATTACCCAATATCTGAAAAGCAAACATCGTTTTTCCAGAACCAGACATACCTGTAACACACATATGACGCGGCCAATCTTTTTCTCTCAACGAAAAAGTAAATAAATCCTTGTCAGCATAACTTACTTTACCAAGCGGATACTCTCCTTGCATGGAATCTTTTGGAGGGGGTTCAAGCAAAACCCTGTCTGACAATAATGATTCAAGATGCTTATGATAAAGGGCATTTAATCCTCTCTCAATCTCAAGCTTAGAATCCATGCTGTCTGCAAGCCGGTATTTTAAATAAATGGAATCAATCTTAGTCCCAAAGATTGGTTTCAACCTTCTGCATATTTCTTCAACGCTTACTTTATCTTGCGGCATTTTTAACTCCATCAATAA
This sequence comes from Candidatus Woesearchaeota archaeon, assembly GCA_018303425.1. Taxonomy (NCBI): domain Archaea; kingdom Nanobdellati; phylum Candidatus Woesearchaeota; species Candidatus Woesearchaeota archaeon. Next base: position 1,759 of record JAGVYF010000038.1, read on the forward strand.
AATATCCTTAAAATCGAATAAAAGCTAAACACCTACAACGCAAATGTCGAAGTTTGAGATTTGGCTTTCTCTTAAGTTCGATTTTTAGGATGCAGAAAAAAGCAGTGCATTCATCTCATCCCTAAAATGAGAAGTTTTCTGCTTTTTTCTTCATAATAACTTTACCGGCCAATGCTGATTTTACACATTTAACTTCAAACAAAAGCCATGTTTTGATTCTCGCTATAAATAAAATATAAAGCCTGTGGCAAAGTTATTTTTGGGTAATACTTTAGCTTTCTGAAGCGACAAGCTAAAGTTAACGTCGGTTTGTGTGCTAATATGTACTTTAATGCAACCAGAGGTTGCTTGCTGATAAATATACTAACACTGCACGGAATGACGTTAACTTTTGTGTTAAAGCTTTATTTTACTAAAGTATTACATTTTTTGTTATAACATATTCTTCATTTATTTATTTATTTAATAACTCATCAAGCACGTCTGCTCTGGATTCCCTTTCACGATACTCTTTCTCGCGTTCTCTTAGCTCGCGTTTAAGCAATGCAATATCACGAAAATTATTCAATTTTTCCTGTGTTTTAAGTTCATCAAAATCAAACATTCTCTTTTTCAAGTTAAGAATTTCAAGTTTATCAGTTTCAGGATTCATCTGAAAGATTAAATTAGACATATCTGTCTTCATTTTTTCTAGATCATTAAACAGATCTGCGCTTAACTCTTCCCTTTCAGTCACCATCGCCTTGATATCATCAATCGCCTCCCTTAACGATGTAACTTTGATATCTTCCAACCCGGATAACATCCTTTCAGCATCAAATTCAGGACTAGGGTCAACTTGCTTATTATAATCAGGGTCATCTCTTCCAGAGCCAAATGTTCTGTTTTTGTTTATCATTTTTATACCTGCATAAAACCATTTTTATGCGAAATTATCTAAATTGATACTTCAAATCAATGGAAAACCTCGGAAAATTAGGAATTTCAACATTAAATATACCTTCTAATAGTATAACTAGTATATAAAGGTTACTAAATTAGTAGCGGAGAGGGCTGGAAAGTTAATAATTTTAAGGCAATAGATTTAAAATATTGATATTAGTCAATCATTAGTCAATCAAAATTGCCCAACACCAGTCAAAGACTGGCGGTATACTCGCCTGCTGTACTCGAGCGATTTAGGCCCTTATTTTTCCACTATAGCAAGTGTGCTAAATATTTGAACAATTAAAGTTATCAAAAACGCTAGGTATTAAGCACGCTTGCTTATTACGAAAAGCATTCAAATGCATGATTTAATGCTTTGAGTATAAAACCACCAGTTATACACTGTTGGAAAAATCAAATTTTAATCATAGCATATACACAAACGCATATACACAGCTTTTGTCAGTTTGATTGTGTATTCAAGATTATGATATAAACCGGATTTATGCTGATCCGATTGCAGTATCTATGCAAATACATGAAATCAAAAGTTTTAAATACAACTGACCTATTAAAAGTTCATATGATACAAATAAAAGTCAATTATCTTTACGAAGCATTATTGTTACTTTTGAAAAAAGAAATGCATCAAAGAGAATTAGCAAAGGAATTAAAGACCTCCTTGACAAGAGTACAGTCCATACTTGAAGAATTAAGAAAAATTAATGTTTTAGACTACAAGGTTACTGGAAAAAATCATGTTTATTTTATCAAAAAAAACTTAATGTCAAAATTCTTCATATTAAACGCTGAAAATTATAAACTCATAAAAATATTTCTAAAATATCCTGAGCTTGAACCTATTTTTCAAGACATTATTAAAAAAAGCAATTGCAGTTTAATTATTCTTTTTGGAAGCTATGCAAAAGGAAATCCAAAAAAAGACAGCGACATTGACATTTATATTGATACAAATAATCAAAAAGTCAGAGAAAAGATCCAAAAGACCTCTGATTTAATAAGTGTGAAGGTTGGAAAATTTAATGCAAATGATTTATTAATCAAAGAAATAATAAAAAATCATGCAATAATTAAAGGGGGAGAAGAGTATTATGAAAAAAACGGATTTTTTGAGTAAACTAAAACAAGAAGATAAATTAGAACTTATAGAATTCTCTGAAGAAATTTCAAAATCCTATTTGATAAAAAGCGATAAATGTATTCAAGTTGCAAAACTGGCATATAATGCCGGAATATATGAGAACGCAGTTTCAGAAGCTTATTATTCGATTTATAATACTGTCCAATCATTGTTTTTTAAATGCGGAATCAAATGTGAAAATCATTCAGGAGCAGTGCTTTTGATAAAGCAATTATTCAATTTAAAGAATCAATATTTAATATTTTCAGAATTTAAAAAAGACCGGATAGATAATCAGTATTATATTACAATAACCGATACAGAGCCAATAAATAAGGAAAAATGTAGCGAAAGGTTAAAAATTGCGCAAAGATTCAATGCCGGATTAAGGGCTTATTCTGGAAATCTTACAATCCAAGAAATAAACAATCTAAGAAAAAAATTCGAGGCAATTTAAAATATATATGCCTTTCTTTTGTCAGTTTGATTGTGTATTCAAGATTATAATATAAACCTGATTTATGCTGATCCGATTGCAGTTAATTTCACAGATTAGCAGTAGCTATGCACATACCAAAACGTAATACTTTAGCTTTCTGAAGCGACAAGCCAAAGTTAACACGGTTTGTGTGCTTGTATGTACTTTAATGCAACCAGAGGTTGCTTGCTTATAAATACACTATACTCAAAGCATTAAATGATTGTACATTTGAATGCTTTTCGTAATAAGCAAGTGTGCTTGATATTTTGCATTTTGATAACTTTAATTGTTTGAAACATTAACTTTTGTGTTAAAGCTTCATTTTACTAAAGTATTACACCAAAACAAAACAAATATATATTACAAGCTATCTTTTAAAAAATATGGACAGCTGTCAAAAGTGTAAACATGCAGCGCAAATAAAATATTTGGACAATCAACTATGCAATTCCTGCTTTACAAGGCTTGTAGAGCGCAGAATCAGTAAATACCTTAGATTGCATTCTTCAATAAAAAAAAACGATTCTTTGCTGGTTGTAGGCGAATTATGCCATTCAATTCTCAAAGATATTTTAAAAGACCTGCCTGTTAAAATAAACATTATTCCAGAGGCAGATGAATATCATAAAAACTCCGCTATTAAAATTAAAGCAAAAAAACTAAAGGCCAAGATAGTTATCCCCTGGACAATGGACCATGAATCTCACCATTTCATTAAAAACTTTATTGAAAAGAAAAAACCTACATTTCTAGGCATAAATAAACCATTCATTAAACTTTTTTATCCTATAACTGATCAAGAAGCGCAAATTCTGGCCAAAATTAAAAATGTCAAATACAAACCTCTTAAAGAAGATTCATACACTAAAATGTTTGTTATGCTTGAAAACAAGTATGTATCTGTACGTTATGCATTTGCCAGTTCTGTCAAAGAATTTTCAAGAATTTTCAAATAACTGTTAAAATGATTAATTTGTTGATAACGACCTAGTTTCTTCAATATATATTTAGTAACTCTTATATAGTAGTATTTTATCCTACTCCTTGTAGCTAATGTAACTACTGCAGAGGGACAATAAATGACACTTATTGATAAAATCAACCTATATTGGAGAAAAGAGATTGAAAGCGTAACAACTAGTAAGTATTCAATTTACAGATATTTATCAGACAATAGAACGCAAAGGTACAAAACCGCCGAAAATAACTTAAAAACACCAATGGATTTACTAGTTTATATTCCTGATTACGCCTGGGTAAAAGAAAATGCGCCAGAAGTAATAAATTTAGGTGAAAATCCTATACAATATGAACAAATATTATTATCTTATATAAGAGGAAAAAGTCAAAAAGTATATGTTACAGATAATAGGGGTAAAATTCTTAATACAAATCAAGAAATAGATGGTATAGAAGATCAAATTTTCTTAACACTTGGCAACAAAGATCAAGTTGATATTGCAATTCCAGTTTCAAAAAAACCCAGACTTGGATTTTATACATTTGATTCTAGGCTATACGAAGAAAACGGAGAATGGTATAGAGAAAGGCACATGGGAAATAGAGT
>JAGVYF010000039.1 GCA_018303425.1 Candidatus Woesearchaeota archaeon
AATTAACTATTTTTGAATTTACCTCGCCGTAATACCCCACAGCTTGCTGTGGAATGAGCGAAGCGAATGGTGGGATAGGCGAGGTTATATCGTTTTATTTAGATTTAAAATTGGTTTATTGCATGTATGATGCATATAAATATCAATATTCGGATAATTGACGAATTTTAGAATTTAATTAAGTTTTTTAATGGTATTTATATTGGATTAATATGATATTTGAAAATTATCGGGTTTATTCAACCATTTCAATTTCGATGTTTAAGCCTTCAGGGATAGGCACCCTCATTACTAATCTTAAGGCTCTTTCATCTAAACCTAAATCAACTAATCTTTTATGAATTCTCATTTCATATCTTTCCCAAGAAGCTTTTCCGTTTCCACAAGGTGATTTTCTAGTGGTAACTTTTAATTTTTTAGTAGGCAAAGGTATTGGGCCGGCCATTTGCACTCCAGTCTTAGTAGAAATCTCTTTAATTGCATCACAAATCTGATTAATTTTGTGGATATCTGTGCTTGCTAGTTTTATTCTTGCTTTTTGCATTTTTGTTACCTCATGATAAATTTTGATTTATCATGTTTTATTTAAAAAATTAATAAAAATTTTTTTCTATTTATGCCATTGGTTTTTTTACAAGATTAATGCACATGCCTGCTGCAACCGTTGAACCTGAATCTCTAATTGCGAATCTTGACATTTGCGGAATTTCAGACTGTTTTTCAATTACTAGCGGTTGGATAGGTTTAATTCTAACAATTGCTGCATCACCATTTTTGATGAAATCGGGGTTTTCTTGTAATACTTCACCAGTTGCAGGGTTTAATTTTTTTTCAATTGCCACAATTTGGCATGCAACTTGAGCAGTATGGATGTGGAATACCGGTGTATAACCGACAGTCATAACACTTGGGTGGTTTAATACAACAATTTGCGCAGTAAATTCTTGCGCTACTGTTGGCGGGTTGTCTGTTCTTCCCATAACGTCACCGCGCGCAATATCTTTCTTGCCGAAACCTCTAATGGATAAACCAACGTTATCTCCCGGTTCAGCAGTTTGCAGTTGTTCATGGTGCATCTCAATAGATTTGCATTCCCCTAAAACACCTTTACCTTCTCTGCCTGGAACTGCAATAACTTTATCCCCTACTTTAAGTACCCCAGTTTCAACTTTACCAACTGGAACTACTCCAATGCCTGTGATATTATAAACATCTTGTATAGGTAATCTTAATGGTAATTGAGTTGGTTTTTCAGGTTCTTTTAATAGATCCATTGCTTCAAGTAATGTTGGACCTTTGTACCATGGCAGATGTTCAGATTTTTTAATTACATTATCTCCTTTTAAGGATGCCATAGGTATAAATTTAATTTCATCTGGCTTGAAACCTACTGATTTTAGTAAATTTGAAACTTCAACTTTAACTTCATTGAATCTTTTTTCAGACCAATCAACGCCGGAAATGTCCATCTTATTAATAGCAATAATTAATTGATTAACACCCAATGTTCTTGATAAAAATACATGTTCTTTAGTTTGAGCGTTAACCCCGTCGTTAGCTGCTACAACTAAAACGCCTGCGTCTGCTTGTGAAGCTCCAGTAATCATGTTTTTAATAAAATCTTTGTGACCCGGGGCGTCAATGATAGTAAAGAAATATTTGTCAGTATCAAATTTTTTGTGAGCTAAGTCAATGGTAACTCCTCTTTCCTGCTCTTCTTTTAAGTTATCCATAACATAAGCAAATTCAAAGCCGCTTTTACCTAATTCTGCAGCTCTTTCTTTTAATTTTCTCATTTCTTGCTCAGTAACTATGCCCGAGTCAAACATAATTCTACCTACAGTGGTAGATTTTCCGTGGTCTACATGACCTATGAATACAAGGTTAATATGTGGTTTATTTCTTGCCATTTTGTAATCTCCTCCGATGTTGACATATAAATATGCGATATTTTACGCTTACACATAGGATTTAGAACGTATTTATAAAGGTTTCGGTGCTAGGTCGTCTAGAAAGTTTATTATCTGTGTATTAATATATCTCAAAGAATAATAATTAATAAAGACCCCTTTCTTGCAATTATATTTTAGATGTGAATACTGATAGATAATTGAATAACTTTGGACAAGATTAGTGCTTCTTTGGACAAGACCGGCGCTTGGTGCCGTGTTCTAAAACCTAATTATATCACAGTTTTAATTTCGTTATCTAGTGTCTCGGACCGGGCTTTCCACCAAAGGATTAATCAATTAAAATAATCAATTAGAATACTCAAAGGTAAACCGCCAGTGAAACATCTCGGTGGAAAATTAGATTTTAATCTGTTAAAATACAATAATGTATGGCAAGCTTTAAATAAATATAACATAATATTTTGTATTATGCCTGAATTAACTAATGAGGAAAAATTATCACAACAGAAAGAGCAATGCATATTTTGTCAAGTTATATCCGGGCAAAAACCTGCGCTTAAAGTTTATGAAGACAATAAAGTTGTAGCGATATTAGATATTGGACCAGCAAATAAAGGGCATGTATTATTGATGCCTAAAGAACATTATTCTATTATGCCATTAATGCCTGAAGATTTAATTAGGCACATATTCAAAATTTCCAAGGGTATATCCCAAGCTTTATTGAAAGCTATGCTGGTTTCTGGAACTAATCTTTTTATAGCAAATGGCGGTATAGCCGGTCAACAAATCCCTCATTTTGTTGTGCATATAATCCCTCGCGAAAAAGAGGATGGTGTTGATATTTTTGATTTACGCAGAATAAATGTTGATACGAATGTTATGTTGGAATTGCAAAAAGCATTGCAGGGTAATTTGCATCTAAAATTGCAGGATAAACTTGCGGAGCAAGGATTATTGAAAGAGGCAGAGATTTCTGAAGAAGAATTGATAAACATGATTAAATCTAACCTGCAATTAAGAGATTTTTTATTGAAAAATATTGAGAATCTTGAAACCGTTGTCAATGCAAACCCGCAACTTGAAATGATGTTCCGTGGCAAAAATGTTGCAAGAATAAAGGAAGTTATTCTTAGTTCTGGAGAAGATAAGCAGTTAGAAGCAGTAGGAAATTTATTGAAGGGTAAAAAGGTCAATAGAAAAGAAGAAAGAGCCGAGATATTGAAAGAGATTGAAACTGGAGCAACCGAAGAAACGTCTGAAGAGAAAGCATTGCGTGAAAAATTGTCAGTGAAAAAGAATGAAGAAAGAGTTAAAAAAGCCAAGTTTAAGAAAAAGGGCAATGATTCTGAAGAGCCTGAAAATAATGATGGGGAGTCTAAATTTAAGAATAGTGATGATGCATCCGGAGAGTCTGACAGTATCGATGAGGAATCTGAAACAGATTTAGATGACATTGCAAATTTATTATCTGGTGGTAATGCATGAACTGCCCTGTTTGCGATATTATGGATAATGAACATTTTGTAATTTATCAAGATAAATTTGCAGTAGCTTATCTTTCACAAGACCCCGCCGTAGAAGGCCACGTTGTTATTGCGCCAAGAAACCATATTCCAATTCTTGAACAAGTGCCTGGCGAGATTTTGGAACATTTGTTTATCATTGCCAACAGAATTTCTATTTCAGTATTTGAATTGTTTAATGCGCAGGGGACTAATATTATCGTGAATAATGGTATCCCGGCTGGACAAAATATGCCGCACTTTTCAATTAGCGTTCTTCCGCGCAAGGAAAATGATGGTTTAAATTTTAGGTGGGCACCTAAACAAATTTCTGAACAAGATATGCAGGGGGTACTGGGAAAAGTTAAAGACAGATGTGATTATATCGGGCATGAAGTTCCTAAACAAGCGCCGGTTGTTGTTGATAAAAAGGAAGAACTTGTTGTTGAAGAAGTTGATGAGCGGATCAAAAGTTTAGAACGGATACCTTAATCTTAATTATGCACCACTAATATAATGCGCTTCATTAGATTGCGTATAAATTTCTCGTTCATTGGGTTCACTGGACATTGGACATGTTCACGTGAAGCTTATAAAGGCTTACTGATTTATAGTTTTATGGTTAAATTTAAGATTGTTCATAACGAAGTAATAGTTGATAAAAAAATAACAAAGCTTGAAGTAATAGTTGATAAAAAAATAACAAAGCTTGACCAGTTTGCGCTTGATGTAATTAAAATTATACAAAATTATACCGATTATATTATAATAAGCAGTTACGTTTCAATATTTTTTGGGAGATCTCGTGCTACTGAAGATATTGATATGTTTATTAAAGAAATTGATTATAAGACCTTTGAGAAACTGTACACAGAATTTACTAATATTGGTTTTGAGTTTAATATCGAAAATTATCATGATATTTATTATGAATCTTTAAAGAAAGGTACCCCGATTAATATTTGGGTTAAAAATTTTCCATTACTGCGCATGGAAATTAAAGTTGCTAAAAAAAATAGTGAATTATTGCAGTTAAATAATCCATTAATTATAATTTTTGGAGATAAAAAGCTTAAATTTGCGCAGATTGAATCACAGATTGCGTATAAAAGGTATATTGCTAAATCTCAAAAAGATTTAGAGGATGCAAGACATCTTGAGATTGTTTTTGAAGGACTAAGTTTAGAAAAAATTAAATATTATAAATCATTATTCTTAAGTGAATTTATATGAAAACTGATAAAGAAAGAATGGAAAATGTAGAAAGGTGGGCTAATTTTGTAGTTAATAATGAGGACAAGGTATGGTCTGAGCTGCAAGCAGAACTTATAGATTCCCAAATTGAAAATGCTGAACAAATTGGGCTTACAAAAGAGCAGGTTAAGTATATTAAGGAAAAATAATGCCATTTTGTAATTTATTTTTTATATAAATCTTTATCTAATGTATTAGTTGGTGTAATAATTAAAGGACATAATATACTTCATTATATTGCATACAAATTCCAGTTAATTGAACATATACGCGTGAAGCCTAACTTCATTACATCTCTTCAACCACATCAATTCCCAATAAGTACATACTCGTTTTTAGAACTTGTTTAACTGATTCAATTAGTTCCAGTCTGATATGCATTTGTTCAGGCTGCGCTTTTAGGATTGGGCAGGCATGATAAAATTCGTTGAATGCCTGAGCAAGGTCTAATGAATATCTTGCAAGTATTGAAGGTTTGTAAGCTGCTGCTGTTTCTTTAACTGTTTCAGGGAAGTTTGCTAATAATTTTATTATTTTTTGTTCTTGTTCGCCTGATAAAAGGTTATAATGTTTGCCTTTGCCCAGTATTTTTCTAACGGGCTTGTTTTCTGATTTTCTTAATATTGAACAAATCCTGGCATATGCATATTGAATATAAGGCGCTGTTTCTCCTTCATAGTTTAATATTTTGTCCCAATCAAATATGACGTCTTTGATTCTGTCATTGCATAAGTCCGCGAATATTACTGCGCCAATTCCTATGACTTTTGCAACCTTCTCTTTATTCTTTAAATCGGGATTTTTGTTTTTAATAGTTTGCAAGGCCAATTGTATTGATTTGTCAAGAACCTCTTTTAAAAAAATAATGTTTCCATCTCTTGTTGACATCTTTCCGTCTTTAAAATTTAAGTGGCCAAAGTTAATATGTTCAAACATTTCTTTTTTGTAACCGGCCATGTTTAACGTTGTAAATAACTGTTGAAAGTGCAGCTGTTGGGGTGTTCCTACAACGTATAGCAGCTTTTCTGGCTTGTATTCTTTAATGCGGAACATTGCGGCTGCAAGGTCTCTTGTTGCATATGTTGTTGCTTTATCGGATTTTTTTAACATTAAAGGGGGCATATCGCGCAATGGCACAATCAGAGCATTTTCTGAAATTTCAGTAAGTTTCTTTTTCTCAAAAACTTTAACAGTCTTTTCAAGCATTTTGTTATAGAATGCTTCACCTGAATAAGAATCAAAATTGATATTCAGTTCTTCATAATACCTTTTAAACTCGTTTAATGATAATTTTCTAAACATTTCCCATAACTTTGTGGCTTTTTGATCTCCTTCTTCTAATTTTTTAAACCATTCTTTTCCATGTTTTTCTAGTTCTGGGTTTATTTTTGCTTCCTGATGAAACTTTACGTATAAACTATATAGATATGAAATTGGAGCTCGTTTAAATTTTTCTTTTTCCGAATTATCATTTGCGCTGGGGGGGCCCCATTTTTGATAGGCGTAAATCATTTTACCAAATTGCGTGCCCCAGTCTCCTAAATGGTTCACACCAATTGGTTTATAGTTTAGAAATGCTAATGTCCTGTATATAGAATTACCTATGACAGTTGATCTTAAATGTCCAATTCCGAAAGGTTTTGCAATGTTTGGGCTTGAAAAGTCAATTACAATCTTTTTTCTTTTGCCTATATTTTGTGAGCCATACTTCTCTTTTTGTTTTTGAATATTTTTTAATGTTTCTTTGGTTAGCGCAGTTTTGTCAACATAGAAGTTTAAGTAAGACCCAACAACTTTAATCTCTTTAACAGGCATTTTTATGTTGAAATCCTTAGCCAGCTTTTCTGCAATGTCTTTTGGCGCTTTTTTTAATTGCTTACTTAATTGAAAACAAGGAAATGCTAAATCTCCTAATTTATCATCCGGCGGTGTTTCTAATTTAATGTCTTTTAAATCTGTTATCCGGGTTAACTCTTTAAGAATTGTCTTGTAAAATGTTTTCATCTTTTGTTTTCAAAATTCGATTTTTGTTTTTTATATAATTTTTTGTCAGAACCATCTAATTTTTGTTTAATGGGTTTATATCCTCTGGAAAAATAAGTTTCAGTTGTTTTGGGTTTGGTGCTTTTTCCAAGAAGTCCTCCACCAACAAAGAAATTGATCTTGTTTACAATGGTTTGGACAGTTGAGCCGAAAACGTTAGTTAGGTCAACAACAGTTGTGATATTAATGGGGTCTACCATAAACATTTTGTAGAATTAGTTATTTATAAATCTGGCGGTTTAGTTTAGTTCAGTTTCGTTCCATTCGGTTTAGTTTGTTACTTCATTTTAGGTTCTTGAGAGTTTAAGTGTTTTTCCAGTCCCTTCGCGCAAATTTGTTTTGCAGCTTTGTACATTAACCAATTAATAAGGGCATAGCCAAAAGCAAATGATAACGAGTTTGTTATTGTATAAACCACGAACGGGGTTTGTGCTGCTGAAATAGCAATAGTTTGTCGAGTTCTAGGGGTAATTGTATATTCCAGATTATCCGCTGCTTCAGACTTAGCTTCTGCAGTTGCATACATTATCAGAGCGGGCAGGTTACTGCCAGCAATAAATTCCATAAATACGGTATATAACACCAAATCATATTTTCCGGGATAAAATTCTACTTCTTTTTCTTTACTTTCACTGTCCACTGTTTTTTTTAAATACGAGTTAGTTCCAGTCATTTTTTTATACCTTTTAAAAATTCAGTTACGGCATATTCAATTACATGGCTCTGGTTTCTATACCTGCCGTCGCTAAGTAAAGCTTGCAGAGTCTTTACTGTTTCTTCGTCCATTGTTATGCTTAATTTTTGTTTCATTTTCTTGCCGTGATTGGAATTATCAAATCATTTATTCCACCAGATATGCTTGCAGAGAGATTATTTCATCTAAAGCGTTGGTTTTCCTTATTAGTCTTTCTAAGTTTTTTATTGCGTGGACACAATTAGGTTTCAAGTCAATTGCTTTCCTATAATCTTCAATTGCCCTTGCATATTCTCCCATTTTTTCTTTAGCGACCCCCCTGTTATTGAAAGCTACTTCAAAATGCGGCCTTAATTCAATTACTCTATCATAATCTCTAATTGCTCCAGCATAGTCTCCCACTTGATTATTAGCACCTCCTCTGTTATGGAAAGCTGCTGTATAATTAGGTTCTAATTCAATTGCTTTGTCATAATCCTCAATTGCCCCTGCATATTCTCCCATTTTTTCTTTAGCGATCCCCCTGTTATTGAAAGCTGTTTCATAATCCGGGTTTAATTCAATTGCTCTGTCATAATCTCTAATTGCTCCTTGATATTGGGCATTGTTATATTTATCAAGTCCTCGGGAATTTAAGGTTACAGCAACAAGAGCGCTTAATTTTTCTTTTTTAAAATCATTTTTAGGATATACTATATCAAAACCAAATCTCTGTATGTTTTCAATAAAGATTTCTTTATGATTTTCAGTCATGCAATTTAAAATATGTTTCATACTTTTAAAGACAGACAAATCCAATCCGATTCTTTGTCCTAAAACAGTATATAGTGAAGTCAGTCCTACACAATCTCCCACAGTTTGGTTAGAATCTTCACTTAATTGATTATCAATAACATTGGCAAGAAGACAATCTAAATTGTACCGGTCATATTTTGTTTCCCCTAAATAATCAAATAATGCTTTTGCGAGGGCATAGTTTCCTTTTTTCATTGAATTATTCCGTTTAAAATTTTTTTCAAGCTTGTCAAGTTTTGCAACATACTGTTCAACTGCATCTTCTGTTGACAGTCCGGAAACTACCAGCAACGTTTTTTCGACTGAAGCATTGCCTGCTTTAAATTCTTCCAGAGTTATATCTTCAAGCGATGTTGTCATTTTTGTTATAATTTTTTGTATTTAATTTGAATTACTCTATTTCCCATGTGCCTTTCTCTATACCATTCTCCGTTTTCTTCGTATAGCCTAGAATCAAATGTATAAAATCCAAGTCTGGGTTTTTTTGAAACT